>JANPDQ010000167.1:0-28361 GCA_031431575.1 Polaromonas sp. | reverse complement strand
TTGTATCAGCCGCCTCAGGCTGCACTGGGCGGCGTCATTCCTGCGCAGGGCCTGCTCAACGCAAACCTGGGCATCACGGTGGTACAGCCCTTGGGGACAGCACCCGCTGTGGGTGTCAATGGCGGAGCGGCGGTTACGGGTCTGATTGGCGTTACAGGAACCCAGTATTACTTGCGCTTTCAGTTGAATTTCCCGGGGTTCTACGAAGTCATCAACAACCACATTCCGCTGGATGCATTGAATCCAGGTGCTTTGCTGGTCAGTAAAACCGGCAATAAAACGGTAGCTGAAATTGGAGATTCGGTTCAGTACACGGTGCGAATTCGAAATACCACCTTGGCGCCAATCAGCAATATCAAACTGAATGATTTGCTACCAGCTGGCTTTAGATACATTTTGGGCACCGCTCAGCTTGGCGGAG
Source organism: Polaromonas sp. (assembly GCA_031431575.1). GTDB lineage: Bacteria > Pseudomonadota > Gammaproteobacteria > Burkholderiales > Burkholderiaceae_C > Polaromonas. The sequence continues at coordinate 27,940 of JANPDQ010000167.1, read as the reverse complement.
TGGCCCAAGCCAATCCCGCAGGCGGAGTCGGTAGAGAACTGACTTTTGATATTGGCGCGATCGCCGGGCAAGCAACTGCAGAATTGACGTATTTTGTTCGACTCGGTGTCGGGTCTCAGCAAGGCGATGGCATCAACCGTGCCACCGTAATTGCTCCAATTCGGTCCAACACTGCTCTTTTCAAAGTAAATGTGCAAGGCGGTGTGTTTAGCAACGAAGGCTGTATGACCGGCAAGGTGTACGTTGATTGCGACGGAAATGCGGTTCAAAACAATGTTGGTAGCAGCCGAGAGTTGGGTATTCCGGGCGTTCGCCTGGTAATGTTGGACGGCACCTTTGTCATTACCGATTCGGAAGGCAAATACAGCATTTGCGGTGTTAAATCCCAGACGCACGTTGTCAAAGTGGATAGAACTACATTGCCGAAAGGCTCGCGCCTGGTGCCCTCAAGCAACCGAAACGCTGGCGTAGGGGACAGTCTTTTCGTTGACCTAAAAGGCGGTGAGCTCGCCCGCGCTGACTTCATTGAGGGATCGTGCAGCCCAGAAGTGTTGGACCAAGTAAAGGCTAGGCGAGCGCAAGGTGGAGTGTTAGCACCGGATGTTGAAAGGATTGCGCCGCTGACCATCGACAACCGAACAAACAATGCTGTGCAGCCAATTTTGCCTGCCGCCCGCCAACAAAATGTAGCGCCCGCTGGCGTGCAAGGCGTGAAATGAAATTCATGAAACACATTAGCTGCTCTGCTGTTGTCGGTTTCCGCAGAACACCAGTGGCTTTGGCGGTCGTGTTGTTGCACAGCTTCGCCTTGGCACAGCCAGCAGCCAATACTACAAGTGCCGACCTTCTTGAGGCAAAGTCCCTTTTTGAAACGGGTGGGCAGCAGGGTATTGGACCAAGGCCTTTTTCATCTTTCCTTGAGCGCCTCGCTTCCCCCGTAAACAAAATCGAATTGAAAGTGCGCGGGGAAAATCTTCCTGCTGACGGTCTGACTGCGACAGACGTCACACTGCGTTTGCTTGATCAAAAAGGCCAAAGCGTTTCTGAAGACGTTGAAGTGACTATTGAGGTTGACGGAGGCGCGAGGATCCTGCTACCGGGTCGTCTCACGTCAGAGTCTGGCGCCGATCGCGGAGACATTGACAGAATCGCCCCCGGTACGCAGCAAACCGTCAAAAAAGGAGCGCTGTCCTTTAAGCTGATCGCCCCGTTCAAACCTGATCCCGTCACCTTACGGGTTTCTGTGAAGGGAGTGGTCGAAAAAATTGTCGTCCGCTACGTGCCCGATTTGCGTGAATTTATTGCAGTTGGCCTGATTGAAGGTCGGTTGCGCTCAGACAAGTTTGATCCCAAACAAATAACGCCCGTTCGTGAAAACGATGGTTTCGACAACGAACTAAAGGGTTTTACCAAAGAATTTAGTGGTGGGAGCACCAGATTTGGAGCCCGTGCCGCGGTCTATTTAAAAGGCAAGGTCAAGGGCGAATATCTTTTAACGCTTGCCTACGATTCCGACAAAGACACCCGCAAGCAGCTTTTCCAAGACGTAGATCCCAACGCTTTTTACCCTGTGTACGGCGACTCAAGCATTCGCGGGGTTGACGCGCAAAGTTCCGGCAAGCTCTACGTTCGCATCGACAACAAGCTTAGTTATTTCTTGTTTGGCGACTACACAACCGCAGACACCAACCCGGCCAGAAGTCTGAGCCAATACAGCCGGTCGCTTAATGGCGTTCGTGGTCGGTATGAGGTTGGCGACGTAACTGCCAACGCTTTTGCGGCCCAACAAAATTACCGCCAGATAACCGATGAATTTCCGGCCCGAGGTGTTTCCGGCCCGTATTCGGTATCCAATCCGAATGGCGTTACCGGGTCTGAAAAGATAGAAGTGCTAACGCGAGATCGCTTCAGGCCAACCAACATCATCAAGGTCACACCTGTCAGCCGGAATTTGGATTATGAATTTGAGCCGTTCTCAGGGCAAATTCTTTTTCGCGCCCCGGTGCCAAGCTTTGACGACCAGCTCAATCCTGTTTCTATTCGCGTCACGTATGAGGTAGAGCAGGGCGGTGAAAAATACGCGGTGTATGGCGGCGATGTCAGCCTCAAACTAAGCGAATCCCTAACGCTGGGCGTTGCGGCTGCGCGCGACGCAAACCCCGCAGCGCCCTATGAAGTGTTGGGTGCAAACCTCTCGCTCAAAATCTCTAAAAATACCGAGCTGATCGCTGAGGTGGCCCGTACAACCAGCACAGTCAACAGCCCAGCCAGTGGCTTTAACTCCAACGTCAGCTCAAACTTCAACGGCAAGTTCGGCGAATTCCAGGGAAGTGCCGCCAGAATCGAGCTTCGGCATGCGAGTGAAGACCTGCGCTACCGTGCCTACGGGTTGCGTTCCAGCACAGACTTCAACAACCCGTCGGCGGGCGTGACTGGCGGCAAAACCGAGATCGGACTGTCGGGCACCTACCGCGCAACGGACAAGCTGAGCTTCACCGGCGAGGTGCTCAGCTCCAAAGACAACGTAGTTGGCAGCGTGAATGAGCAAGGCGCATTGGGCATGGACCTCAAAGTGACGGATCGGCTCACCATCGGTGGCGGGGTTCGCCGCGTTGTACAAAACAACGTCAGTTTGGCGCAATCAACATCAACGAACTGCTCAGCCGCCGTGGGCGGCTCAGGCACTACTGCAGGAGCCATTTCGGGATACAACACCGGGTTCGGTATCAGCCAAGTCGGCAACCAGTCGATTGACCCGGCAACCGGATTGCCTGTTTTGTGCAGCGTGGGCACCAACGCAGTCACAGTTGCAGCACCCACCAGTCTAGACCGCACAGCGGTTTATGGCCGCGCAGCGTACAAAGTCACCGACAATTTGACAGTTGATGGCGAGTTGCAAAACGTCACAGGCACGGACCCGGCGACACTATACAAGTTGGGCGCGCGTTGGGCAGTGACTGACAAGCTGAATATTTCTGCCGAAACTCAGCGTGAATTTGGCTCCAGCAACAACAGCATGTACCGCATCGGTGCAGACCTGCGCGTTGCTGAAAAAACCCGGCTTTACAGCCGCTATGAGCGCAGCTCACAGTACACCAGTGCGTACGGCTTGGGCACTGGCCCAGTAAGCGACTCCTTTGCAGTTGGTTTTGACACCCAGTACATGGAAGACGGATCGCTCTACTCTGAGTACCGTCTTCGCGACGCTGCTTCTGGCAAAGAAATACAACGCGCACTGGGTTTGCGCAATGGTTGGCGCGTAGCTGAAGGCCTGCGGCTAACGACGAACATTGAGCGCCTGTCCAGCAGCACCGGCAACGCCAGCGCAGTTGGTTTGGGCATTGAATACACCGCTAGTGAAATCTGGAAGTCCTCCGGCCGCGTTGAATGGCGGCAAGACACCAACAACACCAATTATTTGATCACTGCTGGCGTTGCCCGCAAACTCGACAGCGACTGGACATTGCTTGCCAGGGAGTACGCCAGCATCATTAAGCCGCGCAACGCCTTGGGTGCAGACAAGTTCCAAAGCCGCTTCCAGGTCGGGTTTGCATACCGGCCTGTGGACAACAACAAGTTTGATGCGTTGGGCTTGTACGAGCGCCGAAACGAGCGTGACGACGCACCAGGTACAAAAATCGACAGCCAGACTGACATCATCAGTATTCGCGGCAACTACCACCCCAGCCGAGTGTGGTGGCTTTCTGGGCGTTTTGCTTACAAAAACGTCAATGAAGTGTTGCTCGGTACCGTCAATGACAGCTATCGTGCGCAACTGGTCGGTGCGCGGGTTACTTACGACATTACCAATAAATGGTCTGTCGGCGGTATTTTCTCTGTGCTGCAAGGCTCTGGCGGCGACAAGCAATATGCGTACGGGCTTGAAGTTGGCTACATCGTTATGGACAACCTGTACGCCACGCTGGGCTACAACTGGCGCGGGTTTGCGTCATCGGGCACCGCTGCTGGCCTGACGGGCAACGACTACACCAACCGCGGCTGGGTGTTGGGCTTGCGGTACAAATTTGATGAAGACATCTTCCGTAAAAACGACGCTGCTACCAACAAAACTATTAATCCAAGCGTCACGGCGCCAGTACCTTGATGAGGATGACCATGAACAGTTTTCACGCTCAATTTAAGCGCGCAGCTCTTGGGGTGGTAGTCAGCCTCACTTTGGTTGGCTGCGGCTCTACCACTTCAAAAAGTGAAGCGCCAGGCCCAGCCTCTCAAATCACGGGTTTGAATGCCCAGCAGGCCCGAATTACCGATGAGCGTATCCTTGCCGACCGCCGCACTATTGAGGCCATTCAGCTTCGCCTGCGCAAACTCAATGAGTCTGGCGTTGCGCAAAACTCCTATTCACTGGCCAAAGCGCAGTGCTGGCTGGACACCGCCAAAACGCAGTACCACGAAAACGACCGCACCGGCTACATTGAAGAGTCTCTGACTGAGGCAACAAAAATAGCGCAGGCACTCGAGGCCGACAAGAACGCCAAAGCTGGCCTAGACACCCCGCTGGTCGCGCGCAGCACCAAGCTGCGAGACGACTTGTGGGCACAACTCAGCGCCTATAAAAACCAATCAGCCACGATGGTATGCAACGCCAAAACCGTCGCCTGCGCCGAAGTACGCCTGGTGCGCGCCGGCCATGCCGAGCAGCAAACCGGCTGGCGCCAAGCCACCCCACACGTGCAAATGGTAGAAGACGCCTTGCGCCAAGCCAAGATCGAGGCGGACACCTGCGCCGTGCCCAAGGCAGCGGTCCAAGTTGCCGCCGCAGCTGCTGTGCAAGCCCCAGCTGCGCAACCTACAGCCGCGCAGCCCGCTCCTGTCACCCGCGAAACCTACGTTTTACTGACAGACACTCTGTTTAAATTCGATAAGTCTGGCAGCCAGGACATGACACCCGGCGGTCTGCAGCGCCTAACCGATGTTGCCAGACGCCTGAAATCCTACCAGTCCATTCAAACTCTGAGTGTTGTCGGTTTCACAGACCGATTAGGCTCGGACGCATACAACAACCAGCTGTCACTGGCACGTGCAAAAACTGTACAGGCCTACCTCGAATCGTTGGGGGTGAAGTCCAACGGTTCCAACGCGGCAGGCAAAGGCAAGCTTGACCCGGTCAGCCAAGGTTGCAACGCAAAAGCCAGCCGCGCGGCGCTGATTCAGTGCTTGCAGCCAGACCGAAGGGTGACGATTGAAGTGACTGGTGTTGCGCGTTAACCTCCAGGCTGAGTTTTGCTACTGATTTAGTAGCTGCTCGCGCCTGAATTTATTGGGCTATAGGCCTAAAATATATAAAAATGAGAGAAATACAGTGCAATTGGCGGCCCACATGCACCACCTGCCTGCACGCATCGGTATTTTCACTTTGGCGAACGCTGTGACCCCGCCATGCTCACGGACAACATTGCGGAGCTGATCCGCAATCTACCCATTCGAATTTGTGCAAAGCCGGGCAGCGTGATCGCTCCTGGTCTAGGCTCGACATAAATGGCTGTAACGTATCGGGTAGAGAGATCAAAACTCGGTTTCCCCGCCCGAAATAGCCAATAAAACAAGCAGCCGTTCTATGCCGCCACCTGTAGCCAGCCAGTTTCAAGCCGCAAAGCAGCATTTTGCCCAGGGCGTTGCCCACTTTGAGGCAGGCGACTTCGCCAATGCGCAGGTGAGCTTTGAAGCCTCTTTGGCTTTACTGCCATACCGGGTCTCAACACTTGGCAACCTCGGGGCAACACTCATCAAACTGGGGCAGCCCGAAGCGGCTCTGGCGTATTTGACCCGCGCGTTGGCGCTTGACGCAAATGATATTGACGCACTGTCGCACAGCGGCGCAGCGCTGGCGGACTTGGGCCGCCACAGCGAAGCGCTGGCCTTCCATGATGTCGTTCTGCGACTGCAACCCGACCACCGGCCGGCTGCTTACCAGCGCGGCGTGCTGTTGAACCAGCTGGGGCGCTATCAAGATGCCGTGGAAGCAACCGAGCCCATCCTCGCGCTAGATTCTGACAACCTTGAAGTCGGGTGGGTGCGCGCCGAGGCGCTGCAACGCCTCGGCCAGAGTGCAGCGGCACTGGCTGCATGTGAGCAGTTGCTCCGCATTGATCCTTCGCAGCACTTTGCCTGGATCCAAAAAGCAGGCCTGCTCAAGGACCTGGGCCGCGATGCTGAGGCGCTGGCCGCTTTCCAGCAGGCGCTGGCGCTCGGCGGTGATGCCGAGTTATGCGGCTATTTCATCGCGTCGCTGACCGGACAGCAAGCACCAAGTGCGCCGCCACGCGCGTATGTTGAGCATTTGTTTGACGAGTACGCCGATGACTTTGACCACCACCTGGTCACGGTGTTGGGCTACCGGGCACACCATTTTTTGGCGGAGCATTTGCAAGGCATTGGCAAGGCCCACTACAGCGCTGCGCTCGACTTGGGTTGCGGCACTGGCCTGTGCGGGCCGCTGCTGCGCAGCCGGGTTGACCAACTCGATGGCGTAGACCTGTCTGCAAAAATGCTAGGCAAGGCGCATGAACTGGGCGTATACGACACTTTGGGCCACGCCGACTTGGCAGAATATTTGCAAACGACCGACCAACGCTACGACCTGCTGCTGTCATGCGACGTGTTTATCTATGTAGGCGCGCTTGAAAAGGTGTTTCAAGGCGCTGCGCGGGTGCTGGAGTCGGGCGGCATGTTCTGCTTTTCAGTCGAAAGCGCGGGTGATTCAGATGACTTCCGCCTGCTGCCCAGTCAGCGCTATGCGCATTCAGAACGTTATTTGCGCACTTTGGCGGCCAGCCATGGTTTGACTGTGGTGAAAACGCTGGTCCAACCCATTCGGCAGGACCAGCAGCAAGGCGTTGGCGGTTTGTTCGTGTATTTGTTGAAGCCGTAGCCTATAACTTGCGGACTTCATGGCGAAATCAAATGCGGAGTTGCGAGACCCGACGTTAACCCTCCGGTCTAACCGTTAAGACGGAAGTGGGGAAAGTACATAAGCGGTACCTGACCCCAATCATTTGTAACTATTTTCCCGGCTTCGCCCAATCGGACGTAACACGTTGGAGGACCGATTTGCTGCTTGCCAGGCCGACAAAGGTAGTCAGCTTTTTGAGCTTGCTGAGGCGGGTTGCACGGCTGGCGCAACTGCCGGTACTGGCGTAGCTGTCGGTGCAGCAGGCGTGGTCGCTGTGGTGCCCACCCCGCAGCGCTTTTCAATCACTGTTTTCTGTACGGCTTCTGACTCGCCCTTCAAGCGTCCAAACTCAGCTTCCTGGGCCTTGGTTCCTCCAAGAGCAAACAAAGCTGGCCAAAACAAAATCATTCCTACCCCCACCAGAGCTTTGTCGTTTGATGCCGCTTGGTCGAGGCGGCCGCCTAGCTCCACCACCCGGGTTTGTATACGTAAAGATTCAGCTGTAAGTTGCCCGCAATCGTAGGTTTGGTATTGCAACGGCGATACATAGCTTGAGGAAACGTCTTTAGAGGCAGTAGCGCAACCAGAGATGGCAATTACCGAAGAGAGAAATAAAGCAAGGGGTTTTTCCATAAAGTTTTGGGAAAGAGACGCTCGAGACCCTGCCAAAAATTAAGCAGTAAAAAAATTCTAATTGTTAAATAATAGCTAATTTTGTAACAGGCAAAGGTAAGGTTTTAACCAAGTCAGTCTGGCGGAGCTGGGCGGACTTGAAGTCGGAGTTAGCGGAATAACGGTCAAGCTCCAACTAAACATAAGTAGCAGGTCAAACGTCAGTTTGCTACATATTTAATAGCTGCTTGCGCCTGTATCAATTGGGCTAAACACCGAAAACACTTAAAAATAAGCCCAAGGAGAGCAATCAAAGCGGCAAAAAATCAGTCGGGCAAGACTGCCGTCACCTCAATCTCAATTTTCGCGCGCTCTTCGACCAGGCCTGAAACTTCTACGCAACTCATGGCGGGGAAGTTTTTACCCATCACTTCGCGGTACGCCCCGCCCAGCTCCTTTAGCCGGGCGCTGTATTCAAGCCGATCGGTGACGTACCACGTCATTCGCACCATGTGCTCTGGCCCGGCGCCGCCTGCTTTGAGGACTGCGGCAATGTTCAGCAGTGCCTGGCGGGTTTGGGCTATGAAGTCGTCGCTTTCAAACACCTGTGCGGCGTTCCAACCAATTTGCCCGCCGACAAAAATCAATGCGCCGCGTGCAAGCACGCCGTTGGCGTAGCCTTTGGGTTCTAGCCAGTCTGGCGGCTGAAGTTTCGTCATTTTTTTGGGCCTGTCTCGGCGGGTTTGTTGCTTAGCGGGTTGCGCAATTTAAAGCGTTGCAGCTTGCCCGTCTCAGTGCGCGGCAGACTTGATAAAAATTCAATTTGGCGTGGGTATTTGAAAGGTGCCAACACGGCTTTAACGTGGTCTTGCAGCAGCTTTACGCAGGCCTCGTTGGCATCAACACCGGGCTTTAAAACCACAAACGCTTTGACCACCATGCCGCGCTCCTCGTCAGGCAGGCCGATCACGCCGCATTCGGCAACCAGAGGGTGCTGCATCAACGCGTCTTCCACCTCCGGTCCGCCGACGTTGTAGCCGGATGTGATGATCATGTCGTCGTCACGCGCCTGGTAGAAAAAGTAGCCGTCTGCGTCTTGCGTGAAGGCATCGCCGGGGTAGTTCCAGCCGCCTTTCACGTAGTTGGCTTGCCGGGGGTCGTCCAGGTATTTACAGCTGGTGGGGCCAATCACTGCCAGCCTGCCGACTGTGCCGTGCGGCACTTCTTCGCCTGCGTCGTTGACAACTTTTGCGGTGTAGCCTGGCACGACTTTGCCGATTGCCCCACGCCGTACATCGCCTTGCTTGCCAGATACAAAAATATGAAACATTTCAGTCGCGCCAATGCCGTCCAGCATTTCAATGCCGGTGGCAGCTTTCCACAGCTGGCGAGTTGCGTCAGGCAGGGCCTCACCAGCGCTTACGCACGTGCGCAGCGTTGGCGTGCCGATTTGCTGGGCAAAAGGGGCCATCTGCCGATAAAAAGTGGGCGCCGTGTACACAATGGTGGCGCCCACCTGGTTGAGCAGGTTGACCATTGCTTCGGGCGTGTACGGTACTGAAGGGAAGTAACTTGAGGCGCCCGCCCAAAACGGAAACAGCAACAAGCCGCCCAAGCCAAACGTAAAAGCCAGCGGGGGTGAGCCCATCACGATGTCATCAGGCGTGGCCTGCAGGCAGTGGCGCGGCCACGCTTCACATGCGGCCAGCACATCGCGGTGCGTGTGCACAGCGGCTTTGGGTTTGCCGGTGGTGCCCGAGGTAAATGCCATCATGGCAACGTCGTCACTGGCGGTAAGGCAGGGCGCGAACTTTCCGCTTTTATTCAGCGCCAGCGCTTCCAATGAGCCAATCGCCGAGGGCGCATTAAATGGCAAAACAGTCACCAGCGTGGCAGCTTGCAATTTTGCCGATAGCAATTCGTCGAGCAGATTCGCGTCGCAAAGCGCCACTGTGATTTGCCCTTTCTCGACAATCTCACCCAGCTCTTTTGCTCTTAAAAGCGGCATGGTGGCCACAGCAATCAAACCCGCTTTGACCACCCCCAGCCACGCCAGCGCCATGCCAATTGAGTTGCCGCCACGCAGCAGCACGCGGTTACCCGGCACCAAGCCCAAATCTTGTGTCAACACCTGCGCGATGCGGTTGATGCGCTCGCCTGCCTCAAAGTATGTCAGGTTCAAGCTGTCGGAGCGCAAAAAAATCCGCTCGTTAAACCCCCGTGCGGCAATTCCCGCGAACAACACATCCACCAGATTTGCCTGCGAGGCTATCTGCAGCTCCGGCAGGTCGTACCTCAGCTCGGCGCGTGACCCTACCGGTGGTAGACGGTCGTGAACAAAGCGGTCTGCTTGAACGGATGGAGATGAAGTCATGATTTAAGTCACTGTTTAAGCAGGGCCTTGCCAATAATCAACTGCTGCACCTCGGTTGCGCCTTCATAGATGCGCAGCGAGCGAATGTCGCGGTACAGGCTTTCAACTTTGGTGCCAACTTTTACGCCCAGCCCGCCGTGCATTTGCAGGGCCATGTCGATCACGCGCTGCGCATTTTCAGTGGCCGTCATTTTGGCCATCGCTGCCTCGGAAGTGACTCTTGCAGTGCTGCCATTTCGTTCACCCTCGTCCCGCAGCCACGCCGCGCGGTAGGTCAGCAGTGCCGCAGCATCTACCAGCGCTGCCATTTCGCCAATTTTTGCCTGCGTGAGTTGAAAGTCCGCCAGCTTGCCGCCAAACATGCTGCGCTGTTTTGAAAAGCTCACCGCTTCTGCCAACGCCCGCCTGGCCATGCCCAGCGCCGCTGCCGCGACTGATGCGCGAAAGATATCCAGCGTTTGCATGGCCAGTTTGAAGCCGCCGTTCAGCGCGCCCAACTGACTTGTGCTTGCCACGATGCAATTTTTAAATTCAAGCGCGGCCAGCGGGTGTGGGGCCATCACGGCGATGTGGGCGCTGCTGTCCAGGCCCGCTGCAGTGGCGTCAATGATGAATGGCGTGATGCCGCGCGTGCCAGCGTCTGCATCGGTCTTGACAAACGTCACATAAAAATCAGCAATGCCGCCGTTGCTGATCCAGGTTTTGCTACCGTTGATGGCCCAGCCTTGGTCGTTGGGGGTTGCGCTGGTTTGCATGGCACCCGCGTCTGAGCCTGCATTAGCTTCGCTCAGGGCAAAGGCAGCAATTTTTTTGCCGCTCGCAACATGCGGCAAATAGGCTGCTTGCTGTGCGGGCGTTCCAGCCAGCGTAATTGCGCCACTGCCCAAGCCCTGCATGGCAAAGGCAAAGTCAGCCAGTGGCGAGTAAAACGCCAGCGTTTCACGCAGCACCACCAACGCGCGTGAGTCCAGTTTGGGCAACGCACCGCCGAATTCTGCAGGCACGCAGTAGCGTAGCCAGCCATCGTTACCAAGCCGCTTCACCCATTCGCGGCATGCCGCGCGGTCGTCGGTTTCATCAACGTGTTGGGTGGCCGCCCACGGCACCAGGTCTGCACCGAGCATGCGGTGCGCATCGTCAAAAAACGGCAGGGATAAATGTTGTGTCGAAGGCTTCATTTTTTGACCTCAGTCGCCTTGAAAAACCGGTTTTTGCTTTTTAGCAAACGCATCGTACGCTCGCGTAAAGTCTTGCGTCTGCATGCAAATGGCTTGGGCCTGCGCCTCGGCTTCAATGGCTTGGTCGAGTGTCATGGCCCACTCTTGGTACAGCATGGTTTTGGTCATGGCGTGGCCGAATGTCGGGCCACTGGCAATGTCACGCGCCAGTTGTTGCGCTGCGTTGAGCAAGTCGCCTGGCGCATGCAACGCATTGAAAAACCCCCATTGCAAACCTTCTTGCGCGGTCATGGCGCGGCCAGTGAACAGCAACTCTGAAGCGCGGCCCTGCCCAATCATGCGGGGCAGCAGGGCGCACGCGCCCATGTCGGCACCGGCCAGGCCAACGCGCGTGAACAAGAACGCAGTTTTAGTTTGCGCCGTGCCCAGCCGCATGTCAGCGGCCAGCGCCATCATGGCACCTGCACCTGCGCAAATGCCGTCAACCGCCGCAATGATGGGCTGCGGGCATAGCCGCATTTGTTTGACCAAATCGCCCGTCATACGGGTAAATTCCAGCATTTCAGGCATGCGCATTTTTGTCAAGGGGCCAATGATTTCATGCACGTCACCGCCCGAGCAAAAATTGCCACCCGCGCCCGTCAACACCACAGCCTTGACATCGGTGGCGTGGTTAAGCGCCACGAATAAATTGCGCAGCTCGTGGTACGACTCAAACGTCAACGGATTTTTGCGCTCGGGCCGATTGAGCGTGAGTGTTGCCACGCCGGCATCAAACGCGTATGAAAAATGCGTGGCGCTGTACCCAGCCAGTGCATTGAACTGCTCGCGCATCGGGTTCGTGGTGGTGATGTAGTGCTTCATGCAGTCTCCAGCGCGGCGCTGTGTTGGTGTTGTTTTACTTTATCGAGCAAGGCGTGCAGCGCATTGAGCTCGCGCGGGCTTAACACGTCAAAGGCCGACATGATCCACGCTTCGTGTTGCTGGGCCATCTCATTGAAGGTGGTGCGGCCGAGTTTGGTCAGTCGCACGCGGTAAGCGCGGCGGTCGCCGTCCACTTCCATGCGCTCGACCAGGCCTTCCAGCACCAGCTGGTCAGTGATGCCGGTGATATTGCCACTGGTCACCATCATGCGGCGTGAAAGCTCGTTCATCTTCAGGCCGTCGGGGTGGCGCTGCAGTTGCGCCATCAAATCAAACCGCGGCAGCGTGGTGTCAAATTGCTCGCGCAGGTTGTTGCGCACGCGTTTCTCAACCAGCTGTGAGCAGGTCAGCATGCGCAGCCACAAGCGCAGTGCACCTGAATGTTCGCTGTGGCTTTGTGCCTCCATATCCATAGCATTCTCCTTTTGCTATATATTTAATAGCTGCTTACGCCTATATTTACTGCGCTACAGGCACCTTTTGTTTAATAATGTCGCGGTACAGCTGGTCCCGGCCGCTTTCGTAGGGTTTGGGCCAAACCACGTGGCGGCTTTGCATTTTGGCCGCCTCGTGCAGCGTCCATGCAGGGTCAGCCAAATGCGGGCGCGCCACGGCGCACAGGTCGGCACGGCCTGCGGCAATGATGCTGTTGACCTGGTCACTGTCTGAAATTGCACCAACAGCAATGGTTTGTATGCCCACTTCATTGCGGATGCGGTCGGCAAAAGGCGTTTGGTACATGCGCCCGTACACCGGCTTGGCAGCGCGTGTGGTTTGGCCGGACGACACGTCAATAAAGTCGCAACCTGCAGCTTTAAAGAGCCGCGCAATCGCCACCGCGTCATCGTCCGTATTGCCGCCAGGTGTCCAGTCGTGCGCTGAAATACGCACGCTCATGGGCAAGTGGGTGGGCCATACTGCGCGCATGGCTTTGAACACTTCTAGTGGGTAGCGGCAACGGTTTTCCAGGCTGCCACCGTATTCGTCGGTGCGCACATTGGTCAGCGGCGTGATGAAGCTTGACAGCAAGTAGCCATGTGCACAGTGCAGCTCCAGCCAGTCAAAACCTGCCTCAACTGCATATCGGGTTGATTGCACAAACTCGGCGGTGACACGATCCATGTCTGCGCGTGTCATGGCAGTGGGCATCTGATTGGTCGGGCCAAAAGACACGGCACTCGCGGCAGTCAATGGCCAATTGCCTGCTGGCAGCGGTTCATCGGTTTGTTCCCAGCCGACCTGGGTCGAGCCTTTGGGGCCGCTGTGGCCTAGCTGCAAGCCCATTTTTGAGCCGCCGCCCGATGCATGCGCAAAATCAACAATTCGTTTAAGCGCGTTCATCTGCACATCGTTCCATAAGCCAGTGCAGCCCGGCGTAATGCGGCCTTCTGGGGAAGGCGATGTCATTTCAACAAACACCAGCGCAGCGCCACCCAATGCGCGGGCACCCAAATGCACCAGATGAAAGTCTTGCACGACCCCGTCCACGGCGCTGTAAGTGGCCATAGGCGACACCACAACGCGGTTTTTAAGCTGAACCTCTCGCACCTTTAAAGGCAAGAGCATAGGCGCTGGGGTGGATTTGCCCGACGCGGACTTGGCCAGCCACTGCTCATAGCCTGCCAGCCAGTCGGCATCGCGTACCCGCAGGTTTTCATGGCTGATGCGTTGTGAGCGCGTCATCATCGAATAGAAAAATTGCTCCGCTTCCAGGCCACTGTAACGTTCAACGTTTTCAAACCACTCGGTAGAGTTCCGCGCAGCATTTTGGATTTTCAATACCTCTACGGACCGCACCGCTTCGTAAGCTTGTAAAGCTTCACCGGTATTGCTGGTGTTGACAAAACAACGCGCCAACTCAATCGCGTCCTCAAGCGCCAGCTTCGTGCCGCTACCGATTGAAAAATGTGCGGTGTGCGCAGCATCGCCCATCAACACAATCGGCACATCCCTGCCATCAACCTTCTCGGTATGCACCCAACGCTCGCACACCACACGCGGAAAGCGTATCCATATTGCCGAGCCGCGCACGTGCGTCGCGTTATTCATCAGCGCATTGCCATCCAGGTATTTTGCAAATAGCCGTTCACAAAAGGTGATGCCCTCTTCCTGGCTCATTTTGTCCAGGCCATGCGCCTCCCATACTGCCTGCGGCGTTTCAACAATAAAGGTGGAAGTGTCGGCATCAAACTTATAGGCGTGCGCGGCAAACCAGCCGTGCTCTGTTTTTTCAAAAGCGAAAGTAAACGCATCAAAGGTTTTTTTGGTACCCAGCCACACAAAGCGGCAATCACGCATTTCAACGTCGGGTTTGTAGGTGTTTTCATAGCGCGCGCGCACACGGCTATTCAGTCCGTCGCAGGCAATCAGCAAGTCGGCGTTGTATTGCGATGCCAGAGTTTGGTCGTCTTGCACATCGGCTTCAAACACCAGATCGACACCGACCGCCAGGCAACGCTCTTGCAAAATGTTCAGCAGCTTTTTGCGCCCAATACCGCAAAACCCGTGCCCGCCCGAGCGTACGCTTTTGCCCTTGAAAAACATCTCAACGTCGTCCCAATGGTTGAACGCATCGCCAATCAGCTGCGCACTCACCGGGTCTGCCGTGCACAGGTTTCCAAGGGTTTGGTCAGATAAAACGACACCCCAGCCGAAGGTGTCAAACGGTCGATTGCGCTCGACTACCGTGACCACATGCGCGGGGTTTTGCAACTTCATCAGCAGTGAAAAGTACAACCCCGCCGGGCCGCCGCCTAAACAAACAATACGCATGTGCCACCTGAGTCAATGAATGGTTCGGTTAGTCTAATCCTGAATTGTTTAGGCTTGAAGTAGTTTTGTCAAGCAATGCAGACACCTGCGCCAGCGAATGGTGGTTGCGCTACTCAATGACGGGTACTTGCGTTGCGGGCGGTGTGTTGCGGCTTCGGTGGCAGCGCACCAGCCCGTCAATCATCACCATGCCTACTCCGGGAATATCGCCGCGCTTGATGCTGTCCAGCATGTCGCTTCCGGCGGAGTGTTGGGCCTTGTCTAAAAACACAAAATCAGCAACTTTGCCAACTTCAATCAGGCCGCAGTTCAGGCCGCGTATGCGGGCCGTGTTGCCAGTGGCAAAACAAAACACGAGCTCTGGCGCAATGTTGCCAAGCGCTGACAGGAGCGAGATCATTCGCAGTATGCCCAGCGGCTGAACGCCAGAGCCTGCCGGCCCGTCGGTACCCAAGATAACCCGGTGCGGGCATTTAAGCTGCAGTGCGGCCTGTGCAGCAGCGATGGCGACTTTTTCATTTCCGTTGTGCACAATTTCAATTGCGCGGGAAGATTTTTCGCACAGCTCGCACACATGCTGCTCAGACAGCGACGTATGCCCGCCATTGATGTGGCCAATCACGTCGGCATCGGCCTCCAGCACCACGTCTTTGTCGATGTAGCCAGACCCCGGAACCGAAGGGCCGCCTGTGTGAATCGTGCTTTGAATGCCATGTTTGCGTGCCCACGCCACCATTTCTTTGGCCTCGTACCCCGCCTTGACGGAGCCCAGTCCCACCTCACCCAGCAGCGTCACGCCTGCGTCTGCCAGGTCTTTGAAGTCTTGTTCCACCATGCCTTTTTCAATGATAGGCGCACCCGCAATGACCTTGACTCCGCCCGGCCGAAAGTTGTCGAAAGCCCGCTGCGCAGTAATCGCCAGCGCCTTCAAGCCCACAATGTCTTTGGGCCTGCCCGGCAGGTGAACTTCGCCCGCTGAGATCATGGTGGTAACGCCGCCATGCATCGTGGATTCAATCCAGCCCAACTGGTTTTGCCGAGGCGTCCAGTCACCAAATACGGGGTGAACATGGCTGTCTATCAAGCCCGGACATACGCAGGTTTGCCTGCAGTCAATCACGGTTTGAGCGTGTGCCACGTCGCAGTCTTTGGCTTTACCTACTGCTGTAATCACGCCGTCAACGACCACAATTGTGTCGGCGTCCAAAATAGGTCGATCAATATCACCAGACAGCAACAGGCCGATATTTTTGATAACGACCTTGCCTGACTTTCCGCTTGCTTGCGCTTCTGACATGGGGCTCTTTCTGAATGATGGGGTGTAAAGATCTAGGGCGCGCGGGCGACGGTTTTTAGAACGGTGCTAACAATAAATTCTTGCCAATGTTCCACAGCCGCCGGGTTTTTGATGTCTTCACCTAAAAATGCCGACAGTGTGTACCTGTTTGAAATATAAAAATAGGCAGTTCCGGCAATCAAAAGGTAGACGTCACGGGCCGCAACGCCGGGGCGAAACAAGCCTTGGCGTACTCCGCTTTGCAAAATTTCGTCGATTACTGCAATTGCGGGCGACGAGAAGTCCCTGGCGTGCCGTGATTTGCCAATGTGTTTGCCGCGGTGCAAATTTTCGATGTTCAAAAGCGTGATGAACGCGGGATTTTTCCTGTAATACGCCACAACAAACTGAATAACCGCCTTGATCGATTCAACTGGCTGCGTTGCGTCCAATTTGAGCTTGAGCTCCGCCTGGTTCATCTTGCCGTACATGCTTTCCAGTACAGCAATAAAAAGCCCTTCCTGGCTGCCGAAATAGTAGTAAATCATCCGGTCGACCGACTCGGCGGCGCTGGAAATCTTTTCGACGCTGCCGCCCTCGTAGCCGTAACGTGCAAACACTCTGGTCGCGGCGCGGAGTATTTTGTCCCGCGTAGCGACTGAATTGTTCTTTGAAGCCATTGATTGTTTGATCAAGTGATAAATACAGTTGCAACGCAGGTCAGGATACGCTACATTCAAAATAAATGTAGTGATTGCTACATATTTTTGCCACACTTGCTCGTCAATGTCAATCTAGGCCAACGCAATCTAACACTCAGATGGTGGAACACACAAAGACCGACGGTTTGCCAGGACTGGACGTGACGCTCGCCTCTTCAGGGCTGGACAAGTCGCGGCCCCGCAGCAACCGCATGGACGTGGCAAAAATTGAGTGCAACGCTTGTCCGGTGTTGTGCCAGATTTCTGAAGGGCGCAGCGGTGCTTGCGACAGATACGCTAATGAGGGCGGTGCGCTGATTCGCGTGGACCCAGTAGTGCTGTTGCGCCGCACGCTCGGTGACGACCATGCCCAGCTTGTACCGTTCGATTCGGCCAAAGAGTGGCACGGCAATCTTCTGGTCGGCGACGAAGTATTCGTTACAGGGGCCGGCTCATCCACCACCTATCCAGACTACAAACCCGCGCCATTTATCGTGTCTTCGCAAGTGGCGGGTGTGGATGTTGTTACGGTGGTCACTGAGGGAATTTTCAGCTACTGCAGCTTGAAGGTAAAAATTGATACCGACCGATTTTTGGGAGAAGAGTGCGCCCGCGTGTTGTGCAAAGGTGAAGTGGTGGGCCACGTCACCACGGCTGAGTACGGCTCGCAAATGCTGTCACTCGGCGGTGTTCATCACCTGACTGGCGGCAGTAAAAAAGAAGGGCGTATCACGGTAGAAATGATGCAGGCGCTGGGCAACAAGCAGCCGGTTGAAATAACGATTGATGGTGGCGCGCAGCTAGTTATTCAGGCCGGAAAAGCGCCAATAGTCAACGGCGTTGAAGAAAAGCGAATGCGTGTTGGGTGTGGCTCTGCTGCAGTGGGAATCTTTGCAAAGCAGTTTCTGGGCTTGGCCGATGAAGTTGTGGTGGTGGATGATCATATTACGGGTGTGCTGACCGAGCACCAGGCTGGGCGCTGCCTCGACATGCGCGCATCAGGTATCAAAATGCGCGGCCGTAAATCAACCCCTGGGCGTTACTTTCAAGTCGCCAATCCAGGCACTGGTTGGGGCGGCACGGATATCAGTGATCCGTTGTCAATTATTGAAAGTTGGGATGTAAAAACCGCTTGGCCGGGGCTCAGGTTGTTGATGACTTCCACCACTGGGGAGCACTCAGGCTGGTATGTGCTGAACAGCGACTTGATGCCGATCGCCCAGCCAATGCCCGATGACGTGGCGCGAGTGATTGGCCGCATCAGCGACAACTGCGAACCTTCATTGACAACCGTGTTGTTTTTGGCAGGCGCTGGCGGAAGCTTGCGCGCGGGCGCTACCGAAAACCCGGTGCAACTGACACGCGCCATCAAGCAAGCGCTGGTCAACGTTACTTGCGGTGGTGCACCCGCTTATGTGTGGCCCGGCGGCGGCATAACGGTGATGGTGGATGTCATGTCAATGCCGGAAAACAGCTTTGGCACCGTACCTACCCCGGCGATGGTGGCCCCAATCGAGTTCAGCATGTCGCTGCAAAACTACCGGGATCTTGGTGGGCATATGCAATACGTGCGTTCATTGGCTGAAACCCTGAACTCCGGCGCGTGGCACCAGGATGGCGCGCCGCGCACGTTGCAGTGGTCTGCACATCAAACTTCCAACCCTTGGCCCCTTGCAGGCTTTGGCAAACCATTGGCAAAAGCGTGAGCGTCACCATGGGCCCATGCCGCGCACAACTTCCGGGCGGCCACTGGCATTTTCAGCATGGCCCAATCGACATTGTGGTGGGTGCCATCGGTGCACGAGATGAAGTCAACCTTGCCCATCAGCGAGCTTGGGGCCGGTTCACTACCGTGCTTGAAGAACTCGTGAGCGAGCTGCCCAGTTTGCGCAGGCCGGTCGGATCCGAATGTCCAGTCCGTGGAGTTATTGCGAAGCGGATGTGGAATGCATGTGCGCCTTTTAACTCCGGTTTTATTACCCCGATGGCGGCGGTGGCTGGGTCGGTCGCACAAGAGTTGGTAGGCCAGTACGAAGCGCCGGGTATCGAGCGTGCCTGGGTTAATAACGGTGGCGACATTGCGCTGTTTATTGCGCCTTCGCAGTCGATCAGCGTGGGGCTTTACGCAGACCTTGGGCGGTTGGGCGAAAGCCAGCCAAAGCAAGGCATGGGTGTTGACGGGAAATTTGAAGTGCATGCGTCCTCGCAAGTTCGAGGTGTTGCTACCAGCGGCTGGAAAGGCAGAAGCCTCTCGCTCGGAATTGCGGACAGCGTCACCGTATTGGCCAGAACCGCATCTGAGGCCGATGCCGCCGCAACGGTAATTGCAAACGCGGTGAATATTGTTGACCCACGAATTGTTCGGCGCCCGGCGGTGGAGGTGAAGGACTGCTCTGACTTGGGGCTGCTGCCAGTTACCACTCTCGTTCCCCAGCTCGGGGCCAAAGCTGCTCGATCCGCACTGCAGGCCGGGCTTGTCTGCGCTATTGCCCTGAAAAATAAGGGTTTGATCAGCTCAGCGGTTTTGGTCTGTCAGAATCAATATGTGACTACCAACTCTTTTGAGATTTCATTGCTCGCCATATCCACCGGGATGGAAGCGGCCACCGCACAGCAACGGGTTTGTTATGAAAATTAGGCAACTTTTGGCCCAAGCGACATGATTGAAATTCGCCGCATCGTCACGCAGGTTGAAACCGTTCACCACGAGTTTGGCCCGGCGCCCGAGCGCCCTTTGCTGCGCGGCGCCATTTCGGCAGTTCTCACCAATCCCTTTGCGGGCCGCTATGAGGCCGATTTGCTGCCCATGATGGATGCGCTGGGAGCTGTTGGCATCGACATGGCACAGCGGTTGCGCGCAGCCATGAACGTTCCTGCTTCGGAAATTCAGGGTTACGGCAAGGGCGCGATCGTAGGCGCTGGCGGAGAGCTTGAACACGGCGCAATGTGGCACGTTCCTGGTGGCTATGCCATGCGTGAATTGCTTGGCTTCAAGGGCGACCGCAATTCATACAGCAAGGGCAACGCTGGCGGCAATGCGCCAGTCATTTCAGCCGAAGCTGCACAAACCGCCAATGCGTTGTCGATAGTGCCATCCACCAAAAAAGTCGCTGGTCCTGGCGCAACGCTGGACGTACCCATGACGCACATCAACGCGAGTTACGTACGCAACCACTTTGACGCGATTGAAGTTCGGGTGCCGGGGGCACCCAGGGCTGATGAGATTGTTTTTATTCTGGCCATGAGCACGGGAGCGCGCATCCATGCGCGGGTTGGTGGCCTGGCCGCCAGCGCCATCAGCAAATGGGACGGGCTGCGCTAGGCTCAGGCCTGAAGCTGCGATGTACCTGCAACATATCTCCTCAAGGAAACCATGAAAGCCAGCATTCGAAAAATCGTGGTGCAAGTCGATGAAGTTCACATTGAAATGGGCCGTGCCGTCAGTCCGCCAACTCGCAGGGCCTTGGCTATGGCGGTGATTGACAACCCGTACGCAGGCCGATACTGCGAAAACCTGGACGCGCTGATCGTTATTGGCGAAGAGCTGGGCGGGTTGTTGGGTGATAAGTGTGTTCAGGCGCTGGGTATTGCGCCGGGTAGCGCGCACAGCTATGGCAAGGCCGCTATCGTTGGCGAAGCCGGGGAGATTGAGCACGCCGCCGCTGTGCTCCACCCTAAGCTGGGCGCGCCCCTGCGGGCGGCGGTCGAAAAAGGTGCAGCCTTGGTGCCGTCTAGCAAGAAGCTGGGTACGTTAGGTACAGCGATAGATGTGCCGATCGGCCACAAAGATGCGGCGTTCGTTCGAAGTCACTTCGATGCGATGGAGGCGCGTATTTCGGATGCCCCGCGCGCCAATGAAATTTTGGTTGCCGTTGTCGTCACGGACAACGGAAGGCCCTTGGCGCGCGTTGGAGGCTTGCAAGCAAAAGACATTGTTGGCAGCGACGGTTTGCGTTAGTGCGCTACCGCGTATTTTTTTCAGTTCAGTACCGTGTATGTTTTTTGGTTAAAAAAAGGGAGTCGTTATGAATATCCAACGCAGAACAATCAATGCTTTGGCCCTGGCGGCCGTGATGGCTGCAGGTGCGAGCGCACAGGCGCAAAACGTCATCAAAATTGGCGAGATCAACAGCTACAAGGCGCAGCCCGCTTTTCTTGAACCGTACAAAAAGGGGATGGAGCTGGCGGTCGAGCAAATCAACACCGCTGGCGGTGTGAACGGCAAGAAAATTGAGTTGATCGTTCGCGACGACAATGCCAACCCAGGCGACGCTGTGCGCGCCGCCGAGGAGCTGATCTCGCGCGAAAAAGTTGATGTGCTAACTGGCTCTTTTCTGTCAAACATTGGCCTGGCGCTGACCGATTTTGCCAAGCAAAAGAAGTTTTTCTTCCTGGCCGCCGAGCCATTGACCGACAAAATCGTTTGGCAAAACGGCAACCGCTACACCTTTCGCTTGCGTGCATCGACCTACATGCAAACCGCCATGCTGGTACCCGAAGCCGCCGCCATGAAGAAAAAACGCTGGGCCATCATTTACCCCAACTACGAGTATGGGCAGTCTGCGGCGGCCAGCTTCAAGGCGCTGATGAAAGCCGCGCAACCTGATGTGGAGTTTGTTGCCGAGCAGGCCACACCGCTAGGCCGTATTGACTCCGGCAGCGTTGTGCAAGCAGTTGCTGATGCCAAACCTGACGCTATTTTTAACGTGCTGTTTGGTGCTGACCTGTCCAAGTTTGTGCGTGAAGGCAATACGCGCGGCTTGTTTCAGGGGCGTGAAGTGGTCAGCTTGCTGACGGGCGAGCCTGAGTACCTCGACCCGCTTAAAGAAGAAACACCCAACGGCTGGTTGGTGACGGGCTACCCTTGGTATGGCATTCAAACGCCTGAGCACAAAGCTTTTTTCTTGGCCTACCAAGCCAAGTACAAAGACCACCCGCGCCTGGGTTCTGTTGTGGGTTACAGCGCCATCATGTCGCTCGCTGAAGGCATGAAAAAAGCCAAGTCTACGGACACCGAAAAAATGATCATGGCGTTTCGTGGCCTGAGGGTCATGACGCCGTTTGGCCCAGTGGTTTACCGAACGCAAGACCACCAGTCCACCATGGGTGCCTATGTGGGGCGCACCAAGAACCAGGGCGGCAAGGGCGTGATGGTGGATTACCGCTACGTTGACGGCGCAAAAATGCAACCGAGCGATGCAGAAGTCCAAAAGCTGCGTCCGCTAGACGCCAACAATTGACGCGCGCTCGTACTGCATGAATTTCTCCGGCTTTGTTGTACAGCTGCTGAACGGCCTGGCGGGAGCGTCATCACTTTTTTTGGTTGCTGCGGGCCTGTCGCTGATTTTTGGCGTAACCCGCATCGTCAATTTTGCGCATGGCTCGTTCTTCATGGTGGGCATTTATGTCGCCTATTCGCTTGTCGCAAACTTGGGCGGTACGATTGGTTTTTGGCCATCGTTACTGCTTGCAGCACTGGCAGTAGGTGTGCTGGGCGCGCTGGTTGAAGTATTGCTACTGCGGCGTATTTACAAAGCGCCCGAGTTGTTTCAGTTGCTCGCAACCTTCGCGTTGGGGCTCGTGATCAAAGACGGCGTGCTGTGGTTCTGGGGGCCCGAGGAGCTGCTTGGGCCCAGAGCACCAGGCTTGACGGGCTCTGTCCTTATTCTTGGGCGGCAGTTCCCCACCTACGACTTGTTTCTTATCGTCGCAGGCCCGGTTGTGTTGGGTTTTCTCTGGCTGTTGTTGACTAAAACACGTTGGGGCACGCTGGTGCGCGCGGCCACACAAGACCGAGAAATGGTCAGTGCGCTGGGTGTCAATCAGGCTTGGCTATTTACCGCTGTATTTGCGCTGGGCGCTGTGCTGGCCGGCCTGGGCGGTGCGCTGCAACTGCCGCGCGAGCCCGCCAATCTGGAAATGGACTTGAACATCATCGGTGCCGCGTTTGTGGTGGTAGTGGTGGGCGGCATGGGCTCAATCCCCGGAGCGTATGTTGCGGCACTTTTAATCGCTGAGCTCAAGGCGATCTGTATTTGGCTCGGGCTGGTTGAGATTGCTGGCGTCGCCATTTCTTTTTCAAAACTCACACTGGTGGTGGAGTTTGTGGTCATGGCCGTTGTGCTGGTGGCGCGGCCTTGGGGCTTGTTTGGCAGGCCGCAAACGCCCAGCAGACATTCTGCTAAGGCTGAAGAGCCCTTAAAGCTGCCAGGCCTCGCCAGCCGAAACGCCGGGTTTGCCTTTATCGCGTTCCTGATCTTGATGCCTTCCCTGACGGCCCAATCACCTTACCTGACCGTCTTGAGCATTGATTTGCTGGTGGCAGTGCTGTTTGCTGTCAGTCTGCATTTCATCATGGGCCCAGCAGGCATGCATTCGTTTGGGCACGCGGCTTATTTTGGCTTGGGCGCGTATGCGGCGGCACTTCTGGTGCGCAAGCTCAATATGCCGATGGAAGCTGCGTTGCTGGTAGCGCCACTGGCAGCAGCACTCGGGGCATTTGTATACGGCTGGTTTTGTGTGCGCTTGTCGGGCGTTTACCTGGCAATGCTGACGCTGGCCTTCGCCCAAATCACCTGGGCGATTGCTTTTCAGTGGGACGCGGTGACGGGCGGCAGCAATGGGCTGACCGGCGTTTGGCCCGCTGAGTGGTTGGCCGACAAGCAGATGTACTACTACGCCACATTGGCGTTGGTTGCAACTTGCGTGCTGTTGCTGCATCGCTTTTTACATTCGCCCTTTGGCTATGCAATGCGTGCCTCGCGCGACTCGGTGCTGCGAGCAGACGCGATTGGCATCAATGTGCGCCGTATCAGTTGGGTGGCGTTTGTTGTCGCAGGCACTTTTGCCGGGCTGGCGGGCGCTTTGTATGCATTTTCAAAAGGCAGTATCTCCCCCGAAACACTGCATGTCAGCCGCTCTATTGATGGCTTGGTCATGGTGCTGCTCGGTGGCCTACAAACATTGGCGGGGCCGATAGTGGGCGCTGTCACTTTTACCTGGCTACACGATACGGTGGCCCGCAATACCGACTATTGGCGTGCAATGCTGGGCGCTATCATTTTGATACTGGTTCTGCTTTTTCCGCTGGGGATCGCAGGCTTTGCACGGCAGATCGTACACAAACTGCGCGGCCAAAAAAGGGCATCAAAGGAGGTGGCCGTATGAGCTTGCTCAAAGTCATCAACCTGGGCAAATCCTTCGGCGGTATCAAAGCAGTCGACGGCATCAGTTTTGAGTTAGCTGCGGGTGAACTGCTGGCTTTGATCGGCCCGAACGGCGCTGGCAAGTCCACCACCTTCAACATGGTCAACGGCCAGTTGCGGGCGGATGTGGGCTCCATCACGTTAGACGGCCAAGAGTTGCTGGGCCTAGCACCGCGAGACATTTGGCGATTGGGCGTGAGCCGCACCTTTCAGATTGCCGAAACCTTTTTGTCGTTGACCGTGGTTGAAAACGTGCAAATGGCCTTGCTGTCACGCGACAAAAAGCTGTATTCTTTTTTAACCCGCGCCGCCCACTACAAACGCGAAGAAGCCTTGGCGCTGCTAGATCAAGTCAGCATGAAGCCGCAGGCCGATAGGCCATGCAGTGTGCTGGCCTATGGCGATGTAAAACGGGTTGAGCTGGCCATTGCCATGGCCAATGCCCCCAAGCTGCTGCTGATGGACGAGCCCACCGCGGGCATGGCGCCTAAAGAGCGCAATGACTTGATGGCGCTGATCAAGCAACTGGTGACCGAGCGCAACATGGCGGTGTTATTTACCGAGCACAGTATGGACGTGGTGTTTGCCTATGCAGACCGCATGATTGTGTTGGCGCGTGGCCGCCTGATTGCGGGCGGTAAACCGCTTGAAATCAGAGACGACCCCAAAGTGCAGGAAGTGTATTTCGGCACGGGTAAGACGTTTGAAAAAACTTCAACGCTGAAAGAGCCCGCCTGATGCCGAGCACAGATAGCTTGCTAAGTGCCAACGCCCTATGCGGCTGGTACGGCGCAGCGCAAATTTTGTTTGACGTGAATCTGGGGGTTGGCCGCGGTGAGGTCGTTGCGCTGATGGGCCGCAACGGTGCGGGCAAGTCCACCACGCTCAAAGCGCTGACGGGCATGCTGGACAAGCGCAGCGGCGCGGTTCAATTCATGGGCACTGACATCTCCCAAAGTGAACCCCACCACGCAGGCCGCTTGGGGCTGGGTTACGTCCCTGAAGACCGGCGCATTTTTACCGATTTGACAGTGATGGAAAACCTGGAAGTCGGTCGCCAAAACCCACGTCAGTGGCCTGACGGCACAGCCACCCCGGCGTGGACACCTGAAAAGCTTTTCAAACTGTTTCCCAACCTCGGTGAAATGCCTGACCGCCTCGGTGGCCGCATGAGCGGCGGCGAGCAGCAAATGCTGACGGTCGCCCGCACGCTGATGGGCAATCCGTATCTGGTACTGCTTGATGAACCGTCTGAAGGCGTCGCGCCCGTCATCGTCGAGCAAATGGTGCAAACGATTTTGGAACTCAAATCGCAAGGCGTGAGTATTTTGCTCTGCGAGCAAAACATGCATTTCGCCGAGCTGGTGTCTGACCGTGCTTACGTTCTTGAAAAAGGTCAGATCTGCTACCACGCTTCCATGGCCGAGCTGTCGGCCAATCAGGAAGTGCGGCGCGCGTATTTGAGTGTCTAGCCCGAGGACAGCAACTCATGCCTTCTTGCAACGTGACGCTGAGCCTGAACGGTGCAATTGAATCGATCATGGTTGATAAGCAGGCATCACTGCTGACTGTTTTGCGCAATGACTTTGAACTCAACAGCCCCAAATACGGCTGCGGCTTGGGGGAATGCGGGGCATGTACTGTTTTGGTCGACGGCGTGGCCGCAAGGGCTTGCGTGATCCCCGTTTGGGGGGTATCTGGGCGCAGCGTCACCACGCTTGAAGGCCTGGGGTCGCTTGAAAACCTGCACCCCATACAGCAGGCTTTTATTGACGAGCAAGCGGCGCAATGTGGCTACTGCCTGAGCGGCATGATCATGACGGCGGCTGCCTTGCTGGCGCGTAACCCTGATCCAAGTACCGGCGACATTCACCGTGAGTTGTCTGGTAACTTGTGCCGCTGCGGCACACATGTCGAAATTGTTAAGGCCGTGCAGCGCGCCGCTGTGTTGATAAAGCAAATCGCATGACGCGCTGGGCAGACGCCGTTTTCAGTCGGGCAGATTTTCACGCTGCAGCGGGCGTGTTGCTGGTCATGCGCACGCCACCTGTCGCGACGCCACCCGCCCAAGGCCAGCCGCCCACCGTGCAAGCCAATCCGCTGGAAGGCGATGAGGTTTTGTTGGCCGTTTGGCACGATGGCAGCGTGACTGCGCTGCATGGCCATGTTGATTTGGGTACGGGCATTGCAACCGCGCTGGCGCAAATCGTGGCCGAAGAGCTGGATGTTGAACTGAGTCAAATCAACATGGTGCTGGGCAACACCGCCAGCACGCCGAACCAGGGCGCAACAATTGCCAGCGCCTCTTTGCAAATTCATGCAGCGCCTTTGCGCGCTGCGGCAGCGCAGGCACGCGCTTGGCTGGTGGCGCGTGCCGTAGCGCTGCAAGTCTTGCCTACTGATTACGCCAAGCTGTTGGCAGGGCATACCGAGCTGATGCTCGACCTGAACACGCCACCTAAATCGCCTGGTGACTACCGCATCGTTGGCACCAGCACCCCGCGCATTGACATTCCAGCCAAAGCCACAGGCGCATTGACGTTTGTGCACGACATGCGCGTGCCCGGCATGTTGCACGGCCGGGTGGTGCGCCCGCCTTATGCAGGCGCTGACCAGGGCGACTTTATTGGCAACACGTTGGTCTCGGTTGATGAATCATCGATTGCGCACATTCCTGGCATTCGTGCAGTGGTGGTGATCCGGGATTTTGTCGGCATCGTGGCTGAGCGTGAAGAGCACGCAGACCAGGCTCTGCGTGAGCTGCGCGTGCACTGGAAGCCCTGGCCCGGTATGCCCGACCAAAGCGATGTTGCTGAGGCTATTCGTAAAAATTCATCGACCCAGCGCAGGTTGGTCGACGAGGGCAATGTTGATGTGGCCATGGCCGCAGCAGATCAAAAAATGCCACGCAATTACGTGTGGCCGTACCAGCTGCACGCCTCCATTGGCCCGTCTTGTGCGTTGGCCGACTGGCAAGGCGATGCCATGACGGTGTGGGCGGGCAGCCAAAACCCGCATGTGCTGCGCGCCGATTTGGCCAAGCTGATGGGCTTGCCGGATACGCAAATCAACGTCATCCGTATGGAGGTCGCTGGCTGCTATGGCCGCAACTGTGCCGACGATGTGGCGGCTGATGCCGCGCTGATGTCACGCGCGGTGGGTACGCCCGTGCGCGTACAGCTCACGCGTGAGCAAGAAAGCGCCTGGGAGCCCAAAGGCGCGGCACAGCTGATGCAAGTCAACGGCGGCTTGAACACCGATGGCTCGGTAGCCGCTTACGACTTCCAAACCTCCTACCCGTCCAACGCATCGCCCACGCTGGCGCTGTTGCTCACCCGCACCATTGAGCCAATAGCCCAAGCCTTCGAAATGGGCGACCGCACCGCCCGCCCGCCGTACGACTACGCCAACCTGCGAGTGGCGGTCAACGACATGGCGCCGCTGGTGCGTGCATCTTGGCTGCGCGGCGTTTCGGCTCTGCCCAATTCGTTTGCGCATGAGTCCTACATAGACGAGCTGGCCACGGCTGCGGGTGTTGACCCAGTTGAGTTCAGGCTGCGCTACCTGCAAGACCCACGCGCTGTGGAACTGCTCAAAGCCACCGCTGACAAAGCCGGTTGGCTGCCCCACACAGCACCGCAAACGCTGGCCAGTGAAGGTGACATCCTCAATGGTCAAGGCGTTGGCTATGCGCGCTACAACCACAGCAAGTGGCCGGGCTTTGGCGCTGCGTGGGCGGCTTGGGTGGCGGATGTGGAAGTTAATCGCCGAACCGGCGAAGTGCATGTGCGCCGCGTGGTGGTCGGGCATGACGCGGGCACCTTGATCAACCCTGCAGGTGTGCAGCACCAGATTCACGGCAACGTGGTGCAAACCACCAGCCGAGCGTTGCTGGAAGAGGTCAAATTCAAGCCACAAAGTGCGGATAACCCTGGAGCGGTGGCAAGTCTGGAGTGGGGCAGCTACCCGATTTTGAATTTCCGTG
>JANPDQ010000166.1:0-2794 GCA_031431575.1 Polaromonas sp. | reverse complement strand
GCAAACTTACGACATGATTTGCGCGGCAGACACGGTGGGCGTTTTTCAAATTGAAAGCCGCGCCCAAATGAGCATGCTGCCGCGCCTCAAACCACGCTGCTTTTACGACTTGGTGGTGGAAGTAGCCATCGTGCGGCCCGGCCCGATTGTTGGCGGTATGGTGCACCCGTACTTGAAACGCCGCGCCAATCCGGCAGAGGAAACTTACCCCAACGAAGAGCTGCGCCGCGCGTTGGGCCGCACACTGGGCGTGCCTATTTTTCAAGAACAGGTCATGCAAATTGCCATGGTGGCGGCCGACTTTACGGCTGGTGAGGCCGACGATTTGCGCCGCTCGATGGCCGCGTGGAAGCGAAAGGGCGGCGTCAAGCGGTTTTACGACCGGCTGGTGGGCCGCATGATTGAGCGCGGGTACGAGCCATCTTTTGCCGAGGGTATCTTCAAGCAGATTGAAGGCTTTGGCGAATACGGTTTTCCTGAAAGCCACGCCGCCAGCTTCGCCAAGCTGGTGTACGTCAGCTGCTGGCTCAAGTGCCATGAACCGGCCTGCTTTTTTGCCGCGCTCGTCAATTCGCAGCCGATGGGTTTTTACTCGCCTTCGCAGTTGATGCAAGACGCGCGCAAGCATGGGGTGGTCGTGCGGGCGGTGGATGTGACACTTAGTGGGTGGGATTGCAGTTTGGAAAGGGCTGGGGAACGGGGAGGCCCTCACCCCAGCCCTCTCCCTGAGGGAGAGGGAGGAAGACAGCCTGACCTGGCGTTTACAAAAATCGAAAGCGGCGTGCATTCACTCCCTCTCCCGTACGCGGGAGAGGGCGGGGGTGAGGGGGGCTCCCCGGCTTCTGAAAGTACGCAAGCTTTCCCCGACATCCACCCCCACCAGCCCGCAATTCGCCTGGGCCTTCGCCTGGTCAGCGGCTTGAGCGAAACAACCGTCAACCGAATCCTGACCGCCAGACAAGATGCCGCCTTCACCAGCGTTGAAGACCTCTGCCTGCGCGCCCAGCTCGGCACGCTGGAAGTCAACGCCCTGGCAGCAGCCGATGCCCTTGCCCCGCTGGCTGGCCACCGCAGGCAGCAAGTGTGGCAGGCCGCAGCGATTAAACCCCAGCCACTGCTGCTAAAAGCCGTACCCACGCATGAGGCGGCACTCGACTTGCCGGACACGCCCGAGGGCGAAAACATCTTGTTCGACTACCGCGCCACCGGCCTCACGCTGCGCCGCCACCCACTGGCCCTGCTGCGCCCGCGCCTGGCTGAAAAGGGTTTTTTAACCGCCGCGCAGCTTGATGCACTGCCAGACGGTGAAGACGTAGCCGCATGCGGCATCGTCACGCTTAGGCAGCAGCCGTCAACTGCAAAGGGCGTGATTTTCTTGACCATTGAAGACGACACCGGGCCCATCAATGTCATTGTCTGGAAGTCACTGCGGCTAACCCAGCGCAACGAGCTGCTGCATTCCACCCTGCTCGGCGTACACGGCGTGTGGCAACGCAGCACCGAGCAGCCAGGTGCGCTAGAAGGCTTCGGCGCAGTGCGCAATTTAATCGCCAAGCGGCTGGAAGACTTGAGCCCGCTGCTGGGCCGGCTAGGGCAGGGCGCAGCGCGCAGCCGGGATTTTCATTGAGGACTTGTTTTTGAAGCTAAAAGTATCTGTAGCCGAATGAAAACAGGCGTGAACAGTTATTGTTTTTAACATTAATTCAATCTGCACCAACCGCAGCGATGCGTAAGCGCTAAGTCGGGCGGCTTCATTGCGCGCCGCAAACCGGATGTCTCAACGCGAAACTGAAAACGCAGAGTTTGACACTCTCGTTGTAAGAACAAAGCGATTCAATCTCGCCTAATTGAATTACTAATAAGCATACATATCAGTACAACTGGTTACTAACTTTTATTAGATAAAGAGAAAAGTTCGTATTTCTGAACTGGACAATCAATATGCCCACTCTTCGGTTTGAAACACATTTAGACGATTCAGCGAAACATGTAGCTCAAGGACATCCTTTGACACAAACCCTCAGCTTGCCGCTACCCACGGGCCAAGATTCAGAAGGCGCAAGCTTTACAGCACCCAGCGCAAACCCTATGCACGCATTGGCTGCGTTGTGCGGCGTGGCACGGTTTCACCAAATTGCTGCCGACCCAGCTTCACTGGCCCATCAGCTCGGTCTTTCATCAAGCGACGCGCTCACCACAGATGACTTGTTACGCGCTGCGCAGCACATGGGCCTAAAAGCAAAGCTTGCCAAAACAACCGCAAGCCGCCTGGCCCTGACGCCACTGCCAGCGTTGGCGCTGATGCACACACCAGACCAGTCGCTGCGCGTTGTCATCCTTGCGCAATGCGATGAAAAACGCGTTTTGTTCCAAGAAACCACTGGCGATGCGGGCGGCGGCGTTCAAGGCGGAGCAGCACGCCCCACCATTGAGCCAATGGAGGTTTTTGCTGCCCATTGGACAGGCGAGCTGATTTTGATCAGCAGCCAGGCCAGCCTTGCGGGGGCGCTGGCCAAGTTTGATTTTTCATGGTTTATTCCGGCGCTGGTCAAGCATCGCAAGCTGCTGGGCGAGGTGCTTTTGATCAGCTTCATGCTACAGCTTTTCGGTCTGGTGTCGCCGCTGTTTTTTCAGGTTGTGATGGACAAAGTTTTGACTCACAAGGGTATGACTACGCTCGACGTGTTGGTGATCGGACTGGTCATTGTGGTGGTGTTTGAAAGCGTGCTCAGCGCCCTGCGGGCTTATGTTTTCAGCCACACCACCAGCCGAATTGATGTGGAGCTTGGCGCAC
>JANPDQ010000165.1:0-1833 GCA_031431575.1 Polaromonas sp. | reverse complement strand
CATGCCTTTGCCTGAATACACCGGGTCAAGCAAAATGCCTTCGAGACGCGCCATCATGGTCACGGCTTCAATCATGCCGGGGGTTGGCACGCCGTAGCCGCCGCCCACGTAGTCGCAGTTGGCCATGACGCTTTCACGGCTAACGCTGCCGGGCACGCCCAACAGTTCAGCGGTTTTAACCGCCAGGTTGTAAACGTTGGTTTCTTGGGCTTCTTTGGGTGCGCGCACACCAATGCCGAGCACCGGAACTTGGCTGCGTGTACCTTCAAGACCGACCACCAAGCCCGCTTGCGTGCCAGCGCTGCCCGTGGCATGGGTGATGCAGCTCACATTCAGGCCGAGGTTATTGAACTGGTTAACCATCTCAAGCGCGCACACCACATAGCCCAGCGCGCCAATCGGGTTGGAACCACCGCCAGGGATGATGTAAGGCTTTTGGCCCTTGGCTCGCAGCTCGTCGGCCAGCTTGGTCATGGCGGCGTTCATGTCGGTGCCGCCGGGGACTTCTTGCACATTCGCGCCGTAGAGATGGTCTAAAAACACGTTGCCGGATTGCTTGTAATTTTCAACTTTCGAGCCGGTGCGGTCTTCCAGCAAAATCTCGCACTTCATGCCCATCTTGGCGGCAATCGCCACGGTCTGGCGTGCGTGATTTGATTGCGTTGCGCCTTGCGTAATGATGGTGTCTGCGCCGTGTTTGACGGCATCGGCCATCAAAAACTCCAGCTTGCGGGTCTTGTTGCCGCCTGAGCCCAAGCCAGTGCAGTCGTCACGCTTGATGTACAGGTTAGGGCCGCCCAGGGCCTCAGTCAAACGTGGCATGAATTCAAGCGGTGTGGGGCCATGGGTGATGCGGACGCGTGGAAAGTTGGTGAGTTTCATGGGTGCTTTCTTTTGAGGGTTTGAAATTGAAAATAGAAGGTCAGTTTGCGGCGGCTAGCAGGCTGGCCACTGCCACGATGCGACCGATCAAAACGCAGTCGTCATCCGTGAGCGACAGCGGCGTGCGCAAATCAAGCAACTGGTTTAAAACGGCTTTGGAATTTGGAATGTCGGGCTTGACTGTCAGGTAGTGCCAGTGCTCATAATTGCTGGTAAAGGCAACCGGGGTGGCCGTGCCAAACCATTTGATGTACAGGCCGCGCAAGCTGCATTCTTTGAGGAATCGTTCAATTTGCGTTGGCTTTAAATCGAGCGTGAACTGAATCGAGCTGGCGATAAATTCTTCCTTCGCATCGCGCGGGGGAACAGACACATGCGCGGCTCTGGTCAGCTCGCTTTCCAGCGTGCTGTAAATATGGTTCCAACGCCTGCCACGATCAGCGAGTTGGCCAATTTGCGGGCGCAGCAAAGCGGCCGCCAAATTTGACATGCGCATACTGAAATTGGGCGTGACGTATTTCCAGCGCTCAAACATCTCTGGCGCAGGCTTCAAAATGTGCTGGTCATACATCATGTAGCAGCCCGACATCAATATGGCTTGTGCCGCCACATCATCATCGTCCGTCACCAGCAAACCGCCTTCACCTGAATTGATGTGCTTGTAGGTTTGCGCGCTGTAGCAACCTACCTTGCCCCAAGTTCCCGTATGTTTGCCATGCCATTTGGCGCCCATGGTGTGGGCGCAGTCTTCAATGATGGCGATGCCATGCAGGTCGCAAATCGCACGCACCGCCTGCAGGTCAGTAATGCGGCCGCGCATGTGCGAGAGTAAAAATACCTTCGCACCGCTGGTAGCCGCTTTGCATTCCAGATCTTTTAAATCCGTCATGTAGTCAGCAGTGGTTTCAATCAACACCGCCTCAGCGCCTGCGTGTGCAATCGCCCCTGGTA
>JANPDQ010000164.1:0-20080 GCA_031431575.1 Polaromonas sp. | reverse complement strand
CTGCCACACGGCGGCGATCACGACGCAATAGATCGCCATCTCGCTGTCCTTGATCCAGTTGAACGAGAAACCAGTCCAGCCCATCAGGTGCACCGAGCGTTCAAGCCCGACGCCCGGATCAAGCAGCCACTTCCACGCTGTGCCAGTCACAATGAATGAGAGCGCCATTGGGTACAAAAAGATGGAACGGAAGGCACTTTCAGCACGGATCTTTTGGTCGATCAAGACCGCCAGTGCGAGCCCCAGAGCCAGCGCAAAAAAGATGTACAGCCCCGCGAAAACCCACAGGTTTTTTAGCGCCACCGACCAATTCTCCAAACCGACCAGACGGGTGTAGCCACCCGTACCGGCCAGTTCGTAGTTTGGCATCATGGTGGACGCTGTAAACGACAGGTAGAACGTAAAGGCGATGTAGCCATACACACACACCAGTACGAGCAGCGCGCTCGGCGTGATCAATAGCTTGGGTAACAGGCCGGCGCGCATGACTTCAGCTCTTGGCTGCTGCGACCATCGCGGCAGTGGCTTTGGCATCATCTAGCTGGCCATTGAAGTGGCGTGTGATGACGTCGTAGAACCCGTTCTTGATGGCGGTAGGTGAGGCATGGCCGTGGGCGATAGAACCAACCAAGGTGTTGTTCTTACTTGCCAGAGCCAGCTCACTCATCGCGCGCTTGCCGCAGCTGTCGAACGCGGCGTTGGACACATCACTGCGAGCCGGAACCGCGCCCTTCAGTACGTTGAACGCGGATTGCACGCCTGGATCCAGACTGTCTGATGCCATCTTCATCTGCGCCGGAACTTTGTCGGCACCAACCTTGAACATTGCGAACTGGTTCGACAAGAAGGACACGCTGCCTTGCGTTCCAGGGACGGGAAAGCAGTAATAGTCAACGCCTGGCTGCTTCTTGGCGTTCGAGAATTCACCTTTAGCCCAATCGCCCATGATTTGAAAGCCAGCTTTGCCGCTGATGACCATGCCGGATGCCACGTTCCAGTCGCGGCCCGAGAAGTCCTTGTCAACCAACTTGCGCAGCTGCGACATGCGCTGGAATATCTTGGTCATCGTTGGTGAACTGAGAGATTTGCTGTCCAGCTCGACAAAGGCTTTTCGATAAAAGTCGGCACCACCGGTTGCCAACACCACACTGTCGAACACAGTGGCTTCTTGCCAAGGCTGACCACCATGGGCGATGGCCACGTACCCAGCTTTCTGAACTTTCTCGGCAGCTGCAATAAAGTCATCCCACGTTTTCGGCTCGCCAGTCACGCCGGACTTGGTCAACACATCTTTATTAGCCCAAACCCAATTGATAGAGTGGATAGCCAAAGGAGCAGCAATCCACTTGCCTTCGTACTTTGTAAAGCGCTGAACAGCTGCTGGTACTACGCGGTCCCATCCTTCTTTTGCAGCCAAGGGATTCAAATCAGCAAGCACGCCCTGTTTGGCCCAGTCGGTGAGGTCAAACCCCATCAGCAACACCGCTGCTGGCGGGTTGCCGGACGTGACGCGGGCACGCACTGCGGTCATGGCCGCTTCACCGCCACCACCGGCTACCGGCATGTCGTTCCACTTTACGCCCTGTTTGTCTAGCTTGTCTTTTAGCACGTTGAGTGCAGCGGCCTCACCGCCAGAGGTCCAAAAGTGCAGAACTTCGACGTTTTGTTGTTGCGCCAGCGCTGCGGACGCGCCGGCCAGCAGCAGGGCGCCCAAGGTAAATTTCTTTTTCATGCGTTATCTCCGATTGCGCGGCCTCCTGAGCCGCTTGGGTTAAAAAAAGGTGGGTGACGCGTGAATGCGTCAGTTTTTCGCCGCAGCGACCAGCTCGGCAACAGCCTTCTTGTCGTCAATCTGGCCATTAAAGTGGCGCGTGATGACATCGTAAAAAGCGTTTTTAATAGCGGCTGGCGCAGCGTGTCCATGTGCTATAGAGCCAACCAAGGTATTTTTTGTATTGGCTTCAGCAAGGTCTTTGATCGCTTTCTTACCGCAAGCATCGAAGGCGGTGTCGGCTACGTCGGTGCGCGCTGGCGCTGAGCCCTTGACAACATTGAAGGCCGACTGGAAGCCCGGATCCATGACGGCGCTGGCCAGCTTGACTTGAGAGGCAGCGCTGTCAGCGCCGACCTTGAACATTGCAAACTGGTCTGAGTTGAACGACACCATTCCTTGCGTACCCGGGATACGCCAGCACAGGAAATCCTTACCTGGAACTTTTTTAGCGTTGACAAACTCACCCTTGGCCCAGTCACCCATGATTTGAAAGCCAGCCTTGCCGCTGATGACCATGCCTGACGCGACGTTCCAGTCACGGCCTGAGAAGTCCTTGTCGACCAGCTTGCGCAGCTGTGACATGCGCTTGAAAACTTGCTCAGTGGTGGCTGAGTTCAGCACCTTCGGATCACGCTCGATGAAGGCTTTGCGATAGTAGTCCACACCTCCGGTAGCGAGCACAACACCATCAAACACCGTCGCCTCTTGCCAGGGTTGGCCGCCGTGTGCCAAGGCAATGAAGCCTGCCTTCTGGACTTTTTCAGCTGCCGAGATGAATTCATCCCAGTTTTTTGGCTCGGTTGTGACGCCAGCTTTATCCAGCACCTCTTTGTTTGCCCAGACCCAGTTGGTGGAGTGCACATTCACCGGTGCCGCGATCCACTTTCCATCAAACTTGGAAAACTGCTGCAGGGCTTTAGGAACCGTCTTATCCCAACCTTCCTTGGCGGCCAGGGTGTTCAAATCGGCCAGAACGCCTTGTTTGCCCCAATCAAGAATGTCATAACCCAACATCTGAACGGCAGTGGGTGGGTTGCCCGACGTGACGCGCGCGCGCACTGCGGTCATTGCCGCTTCACCACCGCCACCAGCGACTGGCATGTCATTCCACTTGATGCCTTGTTTTTCCAGGTTGCCCTTCAGCACGCTAAGAGCAGCGGCTTCGCCGCCGGCTGTCCACCAGTGCAGCACTTCAACGTTTTGCTGCGCGGCGGCTGGTAGAGCGAAAGCGGCGAGGATCGCTAAGGCAGTAAGCTTTTTTTTCATAAATGTCTCCAGTAAAAGTAAGTGATAGTGATGTGGCGGAAAGTTAGCGAGTTGGCAAGTACCAGTCGGTACGTGCGCCCAGATGCATGTGTAGAGTCTTTGTCTCGGTGTAATCCTCCGTAGCAAAGCGACCCAATTCGCGGCCGAGGCCGCTTTCTCGATACCCGCCAAACGGTAGTTCGGCGTGGCCTTCCAGAAACGTGTTAACCCAGACCGTGCCCGCCTTGATTCGGCGCGCCGCAGTCATACAGGTACTGAAATCTTGGCTCCATACCGCTGCGGACAATCCGTAGAGCGTGGCGTTTGCCAGCGCTATCGCCTCGTCAAGGGTCTTGAAGGTCAGCACAGACAGCACGGGGCCAAAGACTTCTTCTTTGGCAATTGCCATGTCAGCCGTCACACCGGTGACGACGGTTGGCTCGATATACATACCAGTTCTGTCAATGCGTGCACCGCCAAGCGCGATCGTCGCGCCATCCCTGCGCGCTCCTTCAATATGGGTCAGGATTGTTTCTAGCTGCTTGTCGGTCGTGATGGCACCAACTTGAACGCCGGGGGACAACGGGTCGCCAACGCTCACAAGCTTTGAGCGCTCAACAACTGCTGCCGTGAATTTCTGCGCGATGGACTCTTGCACCAGGATACGGCTACCACTGTTGCAGCATTGGCCGGCATTGAAGTAGATGCCGTAAACGGCTGCATCTACCGCAGCATCCCAATCGCAGTCGGCGAAGATAATTT
Source organism: Polaromonas sp. (assembly GCA_031431575.1). GTDB lineage: Bacteria > Pseudomonadota > Gammaproteobacteria > Burkholderiales > Burkholderiaceae_C > Polaromonas. The sequence continues at coordinate 16,299 of JANPDQ010000164.1, read as the reverse complement.
GCGGGTTCTTGCCGCCCAGCTCCATAGACACTTTTTTAAGTGTTTGCGCCGACTTGGCGACGGCCTGTTTGCCAACCTGGGTAGAACCCGTGAACGACAGCATGTCAACGTCTGGGTGGGTGACCAACACTTCGCCAATCACACTGCCGCGACCGACAAGAATATTCACAACCCCGGCAGGCATACCCGACGCCAGCAGAATTTCGCCCAGCATCACGGTGGTGCCCGAGGTTACTTCCGCTGGCTTGACGACGGTCGTGCATCCTGCCGCCAATGCAAACGGCAACTTCTGGCTGACGATCAAAAAGGGAAAATTCCACGGCGTGATGATGCTGACCACACCAATGGGGTCGCGCAGCACCACACCAAGTGTATTTTCGCCAAGGGTGTTGTAGCTGTCACCATGAAGATTTCGCGCGAGCGTTGCGGCGTAGTGCCAAAGATCGGCGGCACCTTCAATCTCGGCGACGGATTGCGCCAGCGGCTTACCGTTTTCCAAAGTTTCGAGCAAAGCCAGCTCGTGCTTACGAGTCAGAATGCCCTCCGCTACCTTGCGCAACACAGCCGCACGTTCGGCGCCCTTCATCCGCGGCCAGGCGCCTTGGTCGAACGCGCGACGGGCTGCTGCAATCGCACGTTCGGCATCTACCACACCCGCCTTTGCGTAAATTGCGACAAGCGTGTCGTGCGCTGGGGACTTGCGTTCCATCGTGCTTTGGTCGGCCGCATCGGCCCATACGCCGTCTATCAGCAACTTGCCTTGAAACGGGGGGCGCGACAAAGTGTCTGCGGTGTTCGTTGAAATTGTGTGATCCATGATGCTTAAGTGATTGATTTTTGTGAATTCAGTTGCCGGTGTAGAACGGCGCGCGCTTTTCTTGAAAACTGTTGATACCTTCAGTCGCGTCACCGGTGGTGGCGGCCAATGCACCAGCCATCGCTTCAAGCGCCGCTGCCGTACCTTCGCCAGTGGCGGCGTTGATCAGTTGCTTGGTCAATTGCAAGGCAATCGGTGCTTTAGACGCCATATCGCGTGCTAATGCCATGCTACGGCTGACGAGTTCGCCCGCGTCCACCACTTCGTGAACAAGTCCTTTGCTCAGAGCGTCCGAGGCAGTCATACGCGAACCCGACAACGCAAGGTATTTGGCGTGGCTGGCCCCGATCAGTTGCACTAGTCGCTGGGTGCCAGACCAACCCGGACAGGTGGCAATCGATGCCTCAGGTAGCGCAAAATGAGCCTGCTTGGCAGCTATCCGAATATCGCCGGTGATGGCCAGCTCCAAGCCACCACCAAAGGCATGACCGTTGATGGCAGTGATGACGGGCTGGCGCAGCCGAGCCCATTGATCAAATACCTGGTGGCCTCGCTTTACCCAGCGGCGCCACATGTCCAGTGGCTGTAACGCAGCCCATTCATTAATATCTGCGCCAACGCAAAAAGCTTTCTCGCCAGTGCCAGTCAGCACCACTACCCGCAGTTCAGGGTCGGTATCCAGCGTTCGAACGATCACCTCAAGTTCGTCAAGCATCGCGGGGGTCAGCGAGTTGAGCTTGACGGGGCGGTCCAGCGTGACAACTGCTATGTCAGCCTCGCGGCGTAAATGTACGAGGGGCTCAGCCATGCCGCATCTCCTGGGTTCGCAGCTCAAGACCAAATGGTTGTTCGCAAAATAGCGCCGCGTCCATCAAGCGAAGATCAGCCGCCACCTTCAGGGCAACTTCAGCTTGATCAAGCACATCACGCTGAAGATCAATGCCAGGCGCGATTTCTTTAACGACCAGCTTGTCGCCCTCAAGATCAATGACGCAACGTTCGGTGACGTAGGTGATTCGCTGGCCTCGCTGGCCTCCCATCAATCCGCTGAAGGTGATGTGCTCGGCAGTCTTGACAAATTTGCGGGTCTTGCCTTCCTTCAAAATCGTCAGCTTGCCGTCCTTGACTTCTAAATGGGCGCCAGCGGTGAAAAATCCCGAGAACACGATGCGTCGGGCGTGCGCGGTGATGTCTACGAAGCCGCCACAACCAGCGGTGAGGTATGGCTTTGCTTCGAGCTTGGAGACATTGACACTGCCATTGCCGTCCACTTGCAAGAACGACAACAGCGCCACATCGAAGCCCCCTCCCTGGAAATAAGTGAACTGGCTCGGTGAAGCCATGATCGCATCCGCATTGGAAGCGCAGCCAAATGCGAAACCGAGCAAGGGCATCCCGCCGACGGCCCCTTGCTCAATGGCCCAGGTCACTTCGCCGTGCAGACCTTCTTCTAGCAAGATTCGCGGCACGTTGGCTGAAATACCGAAACCAAGATTTACCGCATGTCCACTTGCCAGCTCCATTGCGGCGCGACGCGCGATGACTTTCTCAGGCCCCCAAGCCTGGTTGTTGAAAGTTGCCAATGGCTGCGCGATTTCGCCGCTGATGGCCGGGTCGTACACCGTCTGCGTGGTTTGCATCTGGTCAGGATCCACCACGATGTAGTCCACCAGGTTGCATGGAACGTGAACATCATGTGGACGCAAGCTGCCATGTTTGACGAGCCGCTTGACCTGGGCAATTACGATACCGCCGTTGTTGCGCGCTGCCAGCGCCTGGTCCAGGCCACCAAGCAACGCACCTTCGTGCTCATAGGTGAGGTTGCCACGCTCATCGGCGGTCGTGGCACGAATGATCGCGACGTTGGGCACGACTGCTGGAAAGTAAAGCCAATCGCGACCATCAAAATGCTCTTTGCGCACCACCGCTCGTGCAGCGGCGGCTTGATTCATCGCGCAACCCTGCTGGTCCGGATCAACAAAAGTGCCAACACCCACCTGGGTCAGCACGCCAGGTCGCCTGGCAGCAGCGTCACGGTGCATGTCAAACAAGATGCCGCTCGGGATGTTGTAGGCCTCGACCTGGTTATCGACCACCATACGCCAGATGGCAGGCATCGGCAACGACGATGGTCCGCTCGGGTACGAACCCGCAAGGATTCGCGATAGCAAACCTGGTTTGGCGATGTGATCTATTCCCTTGATGCCGTACATGTCGCCGGCAGCAATCGGGCTCAGCGCCGTCAGCCCACGCGGTGCCCCTTCGCAATTAAAGCGCTCGCCTATGGAAGCTAGCACCTTGTCTGGGCAACCCAATCCACTGGAGGAGCTGATGCTGACAACATCGCCGTCACAGATCAGCGCCGCAGCTTGCGGGGCTGTGATGACTTTTCTCATGCGTTTTCTTTCAATGACATCGGGGGTATGGTGACGGTTGTGCCGGTGCGGCAAGCCTGCGCAACTGCCAGCGCAGCAGCAAGCGACCGAACGCCATCCTCGGCTGTGGCGGCAGGACGGCCAGCACCTTGCATCGCAGCGCAGAAGGCAGCTACGCCACGCTCATACAGGCTTTCATGAGTCACTGGTACAGACTGGTCGCCATGCTCAGTACGCAGCAAGATATCCCCGACCGGCTGCTGGGTCATGACGTCGCGCCCTACAATGGAGCCTTTCTCACCATGAATTTCGATACCGGTTGATGCGTACCTGACGGTGAATGCATCGTGCAACTGAGCCAGTACACCGTTATCGAAACGCACCACTGCCATCACCCCATCTTCAAGACCTTGACTTGCCAGCGTCGTTGACTGCGTCATGCCGGTTGCCTCAATCGGCTCCGCATCAAGAATGAAGCGCAGCGTATCCATGTCGTGCACCGTGATATCGAGGATCACGCCACCACCGGCTTGAGGCTTGTCCAGGCGCCAGCCCTGCAAGTGCGGTGGCAAATAAACGGCATGGAAGACGCGGGCGAACAACGGTTTTCCAATGGCACCGGCCTGTATCAACTCGCGAATTTTGCGGTGTGTTGCAGCATTTCGCAGGTGATGATTGGTGGCCATCACCACACCGGCATAGCGGCAAGCCGCCACCATTGACAGCGCGTCAGCGACATTCATGGCCAATGGCTTTTCGCACAGCACATGCTTGCCAGCTGCGGCGGCTGCAAGCACCTGAGCGTGATGCCTGTCGTTGGTGCTGCTGATGTAAACCGCGTGCACCACAGGATCCGCCAAAAGGGCTTGCACGGAGTCATAGGCGCTGGCAATGGCATGCAGCTGGCTGAATTGATTTGCCCGCTGGGAACTGCCGCTGGCAATTGCCACGACGTCATGCCCGTTCTGCGCGCGAATGGCACCGACCATGTGCTCGGCAGCGATGGTGCTCGCGCCTATGAGTCCCCATCCCGTCATTTGCTTGTCTTCGGTCATTGAATGATCTTGAAGTAACTTTTAGAAAAACCCCGTCGCTTTGCAGCGACGGGGAAAGAGGTGCTAGAGACACCTTGAAGAAACACCAACACTTTGTAAATTAACTCAACATCGAATTAATTGGAACGTTCCAATTAGAGCGCAATTTTTTAGGAAATGTCCTAGGGTAAACGCCAATTTGTGATTTTTTTCGGCATCGCTGTGCATGAATCAAAGTCAAGGTCAAAGCGTTTAACGTTTGATGACTCGGTAAAAATGCGCCACCTCGCGGATGTTTGGCTCACGTTGCGTTTTGAGGGGCGTCAAAGGTGGGTGCTTACGCACTGCACTCGAAGTCGGTTTTATGCCTGCTCTGCCGCAAATGTTGCAGCGCAAGCCCGCATCAGTCTGGATATCTGGGCCCCCGAAGTCTCTTGGGCTAGACTGTGTGGAACGTTCTAATTTCCACATTCGGTGTTGACCAAAGATATGCTTAATCACCTATTTCAAAGATTTGCGCGAAAACCATGAAAAGCAATACAGGTAACGCCACCAAGGGGCTCACCATCATGGATGTTGCACGTACGGCGGGCGTGTCCAAATCGACAGTCTCACTGGTGCTTCAAGGCAGCCCTTTGATCCGCGATGAGACGGCTGAGCGCGTACGTCAGGCCGTGGTCACTCTTGGCTATGTGTACAACCGGCGTGCCGCAGAGCTCAGGCGTCAGTCGTCGAACACGGTTGGCGTGGTGATCAATGATTTGATGAATCCGTTCTTTGCCGAGGTGCTGGTGGGTATTGAGCGCAAGCTGGTGGATGCGGGCTATATCGTGCTGATGGCGCACACACACGAAGACCTCGGCCGGCAACACAAGGTACTTTTGTCGATGCGGGAACAAAATGCGGCAGGCATCGTCATCTGCCCGGCCATGCACACACCGCGCTCTCTACCCAAGGAAATTCAAGCATGGGGTATTCCACTGGTCGTCATGGTGCGCTCGCTGGGTGCTGGTAGCTATGACTATGCCGGCTCGGACAATGAGCGCGGTGTTTTGATGGCAACGCGCCATCTGGTTGACGCCGGGCACAAGCGTATTGGCTTCCTTGGCGGGCAATCGGGTGCGGTCTACGACCAGCGCCTGCGCGGCTACAGCAAAGCGCTGGAGGCCGCTGGCATTCGCATCGACAACCGTCTTGTCGTGGCATCTGCACCTAGTCGGCAGGGCGGGCGCGAGGCAATGGCGGCCATGCTGCATGTCAAACCCAAGCCGACGGCCGCCGTTTGCTACAACGACATCACCGCGTTTGGTGCATTGACAGCATTGGGTGACAAAGGATTGCGCGCGGGCACCGATTTCGCCTTGGTGGGCTTCGATAACGTGCTTGATGCCGCGCATTCAAATCCGCCATTGAGCACGGTTGATATCCGGCCAAGCGAAATGGGCGAGCATGCCGCGGCAGCACTGATGGCGCGGATCGCCAATCCCGGAATCAAACGGCAGGTATACCTGGCTGAGCCAAAGTTGCTGTTACGGCAATCCGGCTAAAGTTTTGATTTTCAACCCACCCTCCACCGACTTTTAGCTGAGCTATCGAACCCCCTCAAGACGAGCCAGACCATGCCTGAAGCCTTAGATCCGCCTATCTCCCGCCTGCTGGCAGATGTGGGCGGCACCAATGCGCGCTTTGCCTGGCAAGCTGAAGCCGATGCCCCGCTGACCGACATTGCGGTCTACCCGTGTGCAGACTACGACAGCTTGCAAGCCGCCGTGGCGCACTACCGGCAAGCGCACCACAAGCCCAACCCCAAATGGTGCGCCATTGGGATTGCCAACCCGGTGCTGGGCGACCGCGTTCAAATGACCAATCACCATTGGTCGTTCTCCATCGCCGATCTGGCAGGCCATCTGGGGGTAGAGCGGCTACGGGTCATCAATGACTTTACTGCCCTTGCGTTGGCTCTGCCAGCGCTGCGCAGCGCCGATCTGGTGCCAATCAATGCCCCGGGCGATGTGGCTATCGATTTGGAAAACGCCGCGCCCGGTGAGGCGATGGCGTTGCTGGGCCCAGGCACTGGCCTGGGTGTGTCGGGCCTGGTGCGCGGCCATGTCGGGGTGAATAATTTGCTGGTGCCGCTGAGCGGTGAAGGCGGTCATGTCAGCCTGTCTGCGCATGACGCACGGGAGGCCGGAGTTGTGCAATGGCTGACGCATCAGTTCGGTCACGCGTCCGCCGAACGCGCCTTGTCTGGCCCAGGTCTGTGCAACTTGTATGCCGCGGTGTGCGGCTTGCACGGAAAACCGGCTGAGGTTTTAGAGCCGGCACAAGTGCTGGCGCGCGCGCAGGCCTGTAGCGATGCGTTGTGTGTGGAGGCGTTGGCGGCGTTTTGCAGCTTGCTGGGTAGCGTGGCGGGCGACTTGGCGCTCACGCTGGGTGCTCGCGGTGGGGTGTACCTGGGCGGGGGCATCGCCCCGCGCATCACGCAGCAACTGAAGGACTCATTGTTTCGTGAGCGCTTTGTGGCCAAAGGCCGATTCAGCAGCTACCTCCAAGCCATTCCCACGTTGGTGATTGACTCCCAAGTACCAGCTGCCTTGATCGGCGCTGCGCGTGCTTTGTAGCTGAGCCTGCGCATAGCTGCCAGCCCAGGTAAAACCGGCGGGTAAGAATTTGCTGACCCAAGCCCAAGCCCAAGCCCAAGCCCAAGCCCAAGCCCAAGCCCAAGCCCAAGCTCAAGCTCAAGCTCAAGCTCAAGCTCAAGCTCAAGCTCAAGCTCAAGCTCAAGCTCAAGCTCAAGCTCAAGCCGAAGTGGAAGTGGAAGTGGAAGTCGACGCCCAGGCCCTTCGCTGGTGCTGCGAGCAAGCTTTGTTGTGTGAACTTGTAGCTGTTGACGCCCAAAATTTGGGCTTGTTTGGCCTTGACGGGCATAAATTTGCTGCTCCAACTGGCGCCCATTGGGCGCTTGGTGCGGCAGACGGGAGATGGTCGGCGTGCTGCCTAACATCAACCGATTTGACGCAGCCGGGGGTCAGAGCCGACTATCCGATCGACCTGGGATTTATGTAAGTCGCGGAGATCGTCAGCTATTAGATGCCTGCGCTGCAGAGCAAGCAATGCGTCCTGCGCTGGTGCCGCGCATGGTCTTTCCAGCGGCTCGCTCTCATTGCGCCGCTATTGGGTGCGCATCTGTTTGTGGGCACACGCTCACCCGCTCACTTTTTCGCACGATGCCAAGGGTTGCTGTGCCGCCGGCAATACATATTTGGCCGCGCGTACCCTGCCGATGATTCGGCGCGTTGCACTATTTCGTGAAGACAAACTAGCTCCACTTTTTCTTTAACGGATGGGGCGTAGTGCTGAAAAGTGACTAATTTCATCTACCCAAATACCCGGCGGGCACCGATGCTAGGTGCTGGTTTTTTCAAAACGCAAAGGGAAACATTCATCATGACTAAACATCATCGCTCTGTGAAATTGCTGACTCGTTTGGCTGCGCTGGCTACCATTTCCACCGTGCTTGCCGCGTGTGGCGGCGGTGGGGACAGCCCTGTAGCCGCGTCTGGCCAGGTGCCTGCGGCTACACCAACGCCAACGCCAGAACCGATGCCGACTCCCAGCCCGACCCCGATCCCGACCCCGACCCCGACGCCAGTACCGGGGCCCAGCCCCAACCAGGGCACATCTCTAACCGGCGTGTTGAGGGCGCCTGTTGGGGAGCAGGTGGTGCTGCAAAACAACGCAGCAGACACCCTGGGTGTTACCGCTGCACATGAGCTTGCCAGCACCGAAAAATATGCTCAGACCCCATTTACCTTTGCCGCCAAATTGCTTGATGGCACGCCGTATTCGGTCAGCGTTGCCACAGCGCCAGCAGGCCAAACCTGCAGGCCTTTCGCTAATGCCAGCGGGGTGATGCCAGTGGCCGCAAAAGTGTTTGTCGGGTGCGAATTCAACTATGACCACCTTGTGCGCAGCTCCAATGACGCGGTGGTGGGCGGATTTTCGGGCAGCCAGTCTCCCATGCTCGGCGGCTCGAATGTGCCGATTGGCGCGACCCTCTTGGCCTATGGTGAGGGCCGGGCCGCCGTTTTTGTATCGAATGTTGCGAACATTGCGGGCGGCAATACCGCAGCGAATCGGCAAGTGTTCTGGCGTGACCGCCTGACAGGTGAAACCGTGCTGGTCAGTGCGACGGTAGCCGGCGCGCAGGGCAATGGCGACAGTTTTCTGCCTGTTGTTTCGGCCGATGGCGTGACCGTGGCTTTCGAGTCATCAGCCAGCAACCTGGTGGCCGGTGACACCAACGGTGTCAGCGATGTATTTGTTTGGTCAGCAATTGACCGCGCTGCCGGCGCGAAGCGTGTCAGTGTGGGTGCTGGCGGCGCGCAAGCCAATGCGACCAGCAACAAGCCAAGCCTTTCGGGCGATGGACGGGTTGTGGCTTTTACCAGCGGTGCAACCAACTTGACGGCTGGCGAAAACGGCGGCACCAATGCCATCCGCGTCTACCGGCGCGACCTGACAGCGAGTGTCAACACATTGGTCAGCAAGAACGCCGCGCTGGTATCGCAAGAAGGCGGTAATCCGGTTCTGTCGGAAGACGGCAATCGCCTGGCCTTCAGCACTTTCTGGCCGCTGGTGGCAAGCGACATAAACAACCTGTGGGACATCTATGTATATGAGCACGGCAATAACAGCCTGAAGCGCGTCAGCCTGACGAGCACGGGCGCCGAGCGCGACCAGGGCACTGAAAGCGCCAGCCGCAGTGTGGAACCCGCCATCTCCGGTAACGGCCAATATGTAGCCTACGCCACCACTGCCGCCACGGTTGTTCCGGGCGATACCAACGGCCTGCAAGATGTGTTTGTGGTCAATGTCAATACCGGCAGTGTGGTGCGCGCCAGCGTCAGCACCACGGGCGCGCAGGGCAATGCTGACAGCCCGGTGGGTCAGGGCGAGCGAGTCAGTCTGTCGGCAGACGGCAAGTGGGTGGCCTTCACTACGGCGGCCACCAACGTGGCAGGCGCGACCAGCGTGGTGCTGCGCAATTGGGAAACCAACGAGACCCGGGCTGTAACCAATGCGTCGTATTCGGCAACAGGTGTCGGGCCCGTATCACTGACGCGTACCGCCGCGTATGTCGCGTTTTGGAACAGCACCGCGCTCGACTCGAAGTTCAGTGTCGGCGGATTATTCGCGCACTTTACTGGCTTGCAGCGGGCGTTCATGTGGTTTGAATAACCAGACGCCTGGGCGCGCCGCAAGTCACGCCCTTTTTGCCAGCGGCAGCTTGATTCAAAGGCAAACGCTGTGAGGCGAGCTGCACGCGTTGGCTACTAACCCAACACTAAAGAAAGGGCGCGTTCATCGAAAAGTTATCTCCGGTCAAAAAACTTTTTTCTCAATCCGGGCAGTCTTAAAACCTGCCCATTCAATTTCAAAGGAAACATCGTGGTTAATTCAACAATCGTTCGTCGTGCTGCCGCATGCATTGCCCTTGCTTTTATGTTCGGCAGCGCTTTTGCGTCGCCGCTTTCGAGTTCGCCCTCCAGCCAACCAGCAGCGACGGAAATTTCCGACCTGTTCAAAAGCCGGGTTGAGGGCTGCAATCCAGCAGCATTGACCATCAATTCCGTGCGCAGCGCAAGCGACGAACTGGTGGCAGCAAGAAACAACGGCCCTATGTGCAGCTACCTGGAAAAGTGCTGCGCCGGTAACACCGACAACGCGCAAAAATGCTGCGATGGGCTGCGTAAAAACGGTTGCTGATAATGCAAAAACCGTCATGGAGCATTGCGCTTTTTTCAACTTTGCACCATGATCTGTAACACCATGCACACCGCCCCAACGCCTTCAATTTTTAGCTTTTTGTTTGGGTTCAAGGCGCCAGCGCAACTCGCCCTGCTTGGCAAAAGCCCCAGCAATGTTGGTGCGGTACTCACCATGCTGCCTTCAATATGCAAATTCTGATTGCTGATGACCATGCGCTGGTGCGCGATGGCCTGAAGCTGGTGCTGCAACAGCTGGCAACAGGCGAGTCACTGACCTTGCTGGAGGTGTATGACTATCACGGTTTGAATGAGGCGATACGGGCGCATCCAACTATTGACTTTGCAGTCATCGACCTGCAAATGCCGGGCGCCCAGCGCGGTACCAGTCTGGAGGGCATAAGCCGAAGTTTTCCTGACTTGTCGCTGCTGGTGGTGTCGGCATTTTCGTCGCCTGACGTAGTCCAGAAAGTGTTGATGCTGCCAACGGTTTATGCCTTTGTACCCAAAGGCGCGGGTCACGCTTGCCTGCTGGCGGCAGGTCGTGCGTGCCTGCAGCGGCGAAAGGTCGGCGAAATCAGCGATGTGCCCGCTGCGAATTCGTTGCGGGGCGTAAATGAGCAGGTGTTGGCGCCGCGTTTGATGGCCGTGCATGCGCTGCTTCGCGTGGGCAAGAGCAACAAGGAAATTGCCTATGAATTGGACTTGAGTGAAGGCACTGTAAAAAATTACATGAGCGAGATTTTCCGCCACCTCAAAGTCGTTAACCGCACCCAGGCAGCACGGCTCGATGAAAACTCACCCCTTTAGTACGCCACAGTCTGCGCGAGAGCGTTCGCCGCACGATGCTGGGGTCTCTGGCACTGTTCACGCACCGCAAGACTTAGCCGATACATGGAGCATGTTCTTCGCCTACCGCGCCGGAGAGGCGGTGATGATCTGGCCGTTTTTGTCGATCTTGCCCTTCTGGATGCCGCTATGCTGGCTTGCTTTGAACTACGTTCTCAACAGCGCATCGCAGTGGATTCGCACACGCCCTGCCTACGTTCTGCAGTCTGCCGAGATTCGTCTGGCGACGGACCGGCGGCTGTTTTTGATGACTTATGCCGGATCCGCCAGTGCCGCCTTTTTACTGTACGTGCCCGGCAATGTGGGCATGCTGTGCATCTTGGGTATTTTCATGGTGTGCAGCGGCGTGCTCAGCATCATGCAAACTGCGGGCGATCATTGGCGCGGATCGATCGGCGCAGGGCTTGTCATGTTGCCGACCGCTACACGTTTTTTGTTTGAAGATGGCCCACTCATGCCTACGTTGGGTCTTGGCGGCTACGTCTTGGTCGTTGTGTTGACTTTGCTGGGCCGCAAACAGGCTGAAGCCTTCATGGAGCAAGTTGCTTTGCGCCAACGCGCAGAGCGTGCCGCTGATGCGGTGGCAGGCATTGGGCTGTCCAAGGCGCGATTTTTTGCAGCGGTGAGCCACGACCTGCGCCAGCCCGTGCACGCGATTGGCCTGTATCTGGCACCTTTGTTGGCTACCGTGCAAGACCCTCGGGGCCGCAAGGCCGTAAATGGTATTGCCCAAGCCATGCAAGTGCTTGACGACATGCTCTCTCAGGTGCTTGACCTGACGCGTATGGACTCGGGCAGCCTGCAACCGCATTTCGGCACTGTGGAAGTTGAACCGCTGGTGCGTGCTCTGGTGGTGCAACACAGCGCCGCAGCAGAAAAAAAGTCCATCCGCTTGGTGGTGCTGGCCACGCCGCGCCGCTACGTACGCGCCGACCCGTTGATGCTCAAGCGGGCGCTGTCTAACCTGCTCGACAACGCGATTAAGTTTTCTGCTGAAGACGCGCGAATCGTGATTGCGCTGCGCTCTCGCGGCGGCGACTGGTGCATTCAGGTACGAGACGCTGGGCAGGGCATCCATAAAGATATGCAGAACAAGGTGTTTGAAGAGTTTGTGCAGATCCACAACCCCGAGCGTGACCGCTCGCATGGTGTGGGTCTCGGTCTTGCCATCGCGCGCCGGTTCGTAGGTTTGATGCAGGGGCAGCTGCGGCTTCGCTCATCACTCGGCGAGGGCACGTGTATGGCGGTGTATTTGCCAAAAGTTGCACCACCGGCTTTGCTTTCAAGCCCTGACGACGGGCTATCGGTTGGGTATTCGTTGCCGCTCGATGCAATGGCTGAAAGCGAAGCAGTGCAGCTTACGGTCCCCCCTGAGCTGCTTTCTGCAATCGCTCGAACCGGCCGGGCCATATTGCTGGTTGAAGACGATGTACTGGTGTCGCAGGCAATCGGCCATCTTTTTGAAATTCTGCAGTTGCCAGTACTGATCGCAGCAGACGCCATTGCAGCGCGTGGCTTATCGCGCCAGGCTTTTGCCGCTGCCTGCGACGTGCGGCTGCCGGGCAAAACTTCAGGCCTTGCGCTCGCGACTGAACTACAAATAAATCAAGGCCTACCATGCCTTTTAATGACCGGAGAGACCAGTGCCGAGGTCAGGGCAGCCGCACAGGCAAACGGCATGCAACTACTGATAAAGCCGATCAAGCCGCAGGCTCTGCTCGATGGGTTGGGCGTCCTGTGCGCCGCGCTGGAGCCAGCGTCAATGAGATAAATCAGAAAATGATAGCGGCTTGCGCCTATATTTATTACGCTGCAGCCTGATTTAACAATGATTTCCCCGCCATGGGTGCATTACCGCAAGTGTCTGCTGCCCAGCCGTCGCCAATACGAATCGCTCAGCGTGCGCATCTGCTAACTGAGTGCCGGCGACGCGCTACCCCAAGCTTGGGCTTTGCCACCCAAAGGTCGAGGTGGCGCAAGCATCACCTTCAGTGTGCCACTGCAGGTCTGCTTTTCCGTCTTGTATGTGCGCCACCGAACATACGTAGCGAAAATTTCCTGGTAATCTGTAATTAATTAGTTTTATACACGTAAGTGTGAAAAAGTACCGGTAAGTGCCGATAAATTTGTTAATTAGGACGCATCTACCCGTTTAAATGTAACATGTGTTTACATTAAAGAACATAACATCACAAATTCAGGAGCCCCCATGAAGTCGTTTTTGCTCGCTAAGCTTCCACGTCACCATGCGCCAGTGGCGCTGGCTGTCCTCATTACCTTATTTGCGCCAGGCGTGAGCGCGCAAGCACAGTTGAAATATTCTGGCTCAGACACGGTAGAGCCAGTGGTGGGTGCCGCGTTGGTTGCCTATGTTCGGGGTCACCCGGGCTTCAAATTGCAAATTCAGTCAACTGGCACGTCCGTTGGCATACGCGACTTGTGCGCCGGACGCGCACAACTCGCCGGTGCCTCACGCCCCATCAAGGCAGATGAAGCAAAAATCTGCAGCGCAGCAGGCATTCAGTTTTCAGAAATTCCGGTTGCGCTGGACGCCCTGTCGCTGGTGGTATCCACCAAAAACACCTGGTTGAAAGACTTGACCTTTGCAGAGCTGCGCACTGTTTTTGACCCCGCCTCCGCAGGCAAGGTGACATCGTGGAAGCAGGTGCGCGCAAGTTTCCCAGACGCGCCCATTCGCCCCGCCGGGCCAGACATCAAGCATGGCACTTTCGGTTCGTTCTCGGACAGCATGGACCTAAAAGGTTTTATACGCTCGGATTTCAAAGACTTCCCGCAGCACGATAAAACTGGGCGTTACGTGGCCGATAACGTGGGCGCACTTGGTTTTATGCCCTTTGGCGACGCCGCATCTATGGCCACTGAAATTCGCATGATTGGCATTGACTTTGGAGCTGGCCCCGTGATTCCAAGCGCGAAAGAAGTGGCGGCTGGGAGGTACGACAAGCTGTCGCGAACTGTCTATCTGTATGTCAATGTCCCCATGCTGCTCAAAGCCGATCCGGGGGACGTTGAGTTCACCAAATTTTTGGTGACTGACATGGAAAAGTTTGTTCAGTTTGCAAATCTGATCCCCTTGCGGGCGTTGCAGTACCAGGAAAATGCGAAGCGTGTGGCTTTCACGCGCTAGCCTTGAGGGCGTCGGGCACGCCCACCGCAGCAGCCAATTTTTCCAGCCGCGGGTGCATCAGCGCAAACCAGACCGGCGGAACCATTGCCAGCACCAGGCAACCCGCGTAGCCGGTGGGCAGTTGTGGGCCAGGTAAAGGCTCTAACGTAGCATACGGCTTCCAGGCGTGCATATGGTGATCAGAGTGGCGCTGCAAGTTGGCCAGCATGGAGTTGGTGGCCACGTGGTCGGCGTTCCAGGCGTGCATCATGCCGAACGCTTCACGTTTTCCGTCAGTGGTTTTACGCTGCAGGCCGTAGTGCTCAATGTAGTTGACGACCTCTAGCAATACAAATGCCACGACTGATTGCAAGATAAAAAACGCTATTACTTTAGTAGCTGCTTGCGCCGGTAAAATAAGGACTGTGGCTACAATTGGTACAAATGATGCTGCTGTGCTCCACGCCAGCGGGCTACGCAACCAGCTGCTTTTTCTTTGGCTGATACGCTGCGCTTCAAGCTGCCAGCCGCTTGTCAAGCTACCCCACACCGTGCGCGGTAAAAAGCGGTACAAACTTTCACCAAATCGCGACGTGGCTGCATCACTGTGCGTAGCAGCGCGCGGGTGGTGGCCGCGGTAATGCTCCACCATGAAGTGGCCGTAGCACACGCTGGTCATCAGAGTCCAGCCGCAGAAGCGGTCGATTTTTGATTTGCTGTGGCCCAGCTCGTGTGCAAACGTGATGCCCTGTGAGCCGGTGATAAAGCCCACGCTGAACGCCATGCCCAGCACAGTCGTCCATTCGGCCTGCATGGCAGCATAAGCCCCTGCAGCAATCAGAACCAGTTGCAGCAACACATACAGGCGAAGCACGGCGCTGAAATAGGTCATGCGTGTGTTCGCCTCTACTGCGGCGGGCGAGCGCTTGCCGCCGGGCATGAAAACATCTACCAGCGCAATGCCCCACCAGATGGCGAGCGTCCACAACGCAGCCTGCGTCGGCAAAAAAGTAACGCTGTAAATGGTCAAGGCCGGCAACAGCCAGGCCACTAGAAATCGGAGGTCAGAAAGTCGCATATCTCGTAATGTGCCACAACCTTTTAGGCGCTGCAAACGCCTGCGTTACAGCAATCGCCTTAAGTACAAACCCGTGTGGCTAGCTTCATTGGCCGCAATATCTTCCGGTGTGCCCACGCCCACCACCGTGCCGCCACCCGCGCCGCCCTCTGGCCCCATGTCAATGACCCAGTCGGCGGTTTTGATGACGTCCAGGTTATGCTCAATCACCACAATCGTGTTGCCTGCATCACGCAACTGGTGCAGCACTTTGAGCAGCAAATCAATATCGGCAAAGTGCAGGCCGGTGGTCGGTTCGTCCAATATGTACAGCGTGCGGCCGGTGTCTTTTTTACTGAGTTCTAGCGCCAATTTCACGCGCTGCGCCTCGCCGCCAGACAGCGTGGTCGCGGCCTGGCCCAGTTTGATGTAGCTCAGGCCCACATCCAGCAACGTGTGCAGCTTGCGCGCCAGGGTCGGCACGGCTTTAAAAAACTCGGCGGCGGCCTCGACTGTCAAGTCCAAAATTTGCGCGATGTTTTTGCCTTTGTACTGGACCTCAAGCGTTTCGCGGTTGTAGCGCATGCCTTTGCAGACGTCGCAGGGCACATACACATCGGGCAGAAAGTGCATTTCAACTTTCACCACGCCGTCGCCCTGACAGGCTTCGCAGCGGCCCCCGGCCACGTTAAAGCTGAAGCGGCCCGCGCCATACCCACGTTCTCTTGCGGTATTCATCTCGGCCAGCAACTCGCGGATGGGCGTAAACAAGCCGGTGTAGGTTGCCGGGTTGCTGCGTGGCGTGCGGCCAATCGGCGACTGGTCCACGTTGATGACTTTGTCGAAATGCTCAATGCCTTCAATCGCCTCGTGCGCCGCGGGCTCCTCATGTGCGCGGTACAGCGTGCGGGCTACTGCGGCGTACAGCGTGTCATTCACCAGCGTGGATTTACCCGAGCCAGACACGCCGGTCACGCACGTCAGCAAACCCACTGGAAACTCGACGCTAACGTTCTTTAAGTTATGACCGCTGGCGTTGATGACGCGCAGCGCCTGCATGTCGCCCAGCGTGGCCTGGTGCTGTGCTTCACGCGCGGCACGCCGCTCGTACGCTGGGCTGTGCGGAAAGCGCGACGGCTTTTTGTTCGTGAAAGCGTTTTCTTTTTTCACCGTTGGCAGCCACGGCGTGCGGTGTGTGGGCACAGCAATTTTCAAAGTCTGCGCCAGGTATTTGCCAGTCAACGAATTCGGGTTGTCACGCACCTCTTCATA
>JANPDQ010000163.1:0-13218 GCA_031431575.1 Polaromonas sp. | reverse complement strand
GCTTCTGCTTTGGTGGTTTGCACCGCGTGCAGCAGCGCTGCTTCAGTGTGTACCACGCGCATTCCGCGCCCGCCGCCGCCGCCCGCAGCCTTGATGATGACCGGGTAACCGACTTGTTTGGCCGTACGCTTGATCATCACCGCGTTGTCTGGCAGCGCACCTTCGGAGCCCGGCACGCAGGGTACGCCAGTTTTGATCATGGTCTGCTTTGCGGTGACCTTATCGCCCATCATTCGAATAGATTCGGGAGAAGGGCCAATGAACTTGAAACCGCTTTTTTCGACCCGCTCGGCAAAGTCAGCGTTTTCGCTCAAAAAGCCGTAACCGGGGTGAATTGCCTCTGCATCAGTAACTTCGGCTGCTGAAATGATGGCGGGCATATTCAGGTAGCTGTCTTTCGACGGCGCTGGCCCGATGCAAACCGACTCATCGGCCAGCTTGATGTACTTTGCATCGCGGTCGGCTTCGGAGTAAACCATGACAGCTTTTACGCCTAGCTCGCGACAAGCACGCTGGATACGCAGTGCAATCTCGCCACGGTTGGCGATCAGGATTTTTTTAAACATGCCGCGCCGTCAGTCGATCAGGTACAAAGGCTGTCCGTACTCAACGGCCTGGCCGTTTTCACATAAAACCTTGCTAACGATGCCCGATTTGTCGGCTTCAATTTCATTGAGAATCTTCATTGCTTCGATGATGCAGATCGTGTCGCCTTCCTTGACGATGCTGCCCACTTCAACGAAGGGTTTGGCGCCAGGGCTGGCACAGCGATAAAAAGTGCCGACCATCGGTGACTTCACGGCATGACCTGAAGGCTCCAACAGCGCAGCGTCAGGCGCGGGTGACGCTACAGTTGCTGGCATGGCAGGCGCGGCCACCATTTGCATGGCGGGCTGCATTGCCACCGGAGCGCCGCTGGATTTGACAATACGAACCTTGCCTTCAGCCTCTGTGATTTCGAGTTCCGAGACGTTGGAATCGGACACCAGGTCGATCAAGGTTTTAAGTTTTCTCAGGTCCATTGAGGGGTCTTCCGCAAAAGGTAAGTTGATCAGCCGACTTTGCGGCGCGTGTTCGTCTTTGTACGCTTACTCTGTGCTTTTGAGCTTTAAATTAAGCAACAGCCGACAATTGCTAATCTTTTGGACATTTGCTCTAAACGATTGGCCAGAGTGTACTTCATGCCGAAATGCATCGACACATTACATACAGCTTGACTCACCATGATGAATGCAATTTTTAAACACAATTAACTACTTTTAAGCGCTTAAAATCGCTTTTTATTGGTAAAAGTCGAGTTTAGCGCCGTCGTGCTGGTTGCCTCTTAGCGCCTATCGCAACTTTGCCCACTGAGCCAGGTCATCTTTCGTGACTTTGCCGGTCTTGCGATGCACCAATTTACCCGTCGCCCCGAAAACGACTGTGAATGGCAGCCCGCCCGCAAGATTACCTAAAGTTTTGCTCAACGCAGTGCCGTCAAGACCAGCCATGCCAACGGCAAAGCTTAGAGGTCGAGTTTTTAGCCAACTGCGCACCATGCTGGGTTGGTCAACGGCAAGGCCAAGCACTTGCCAATTTTTGGCTTTTTGCTCTTGGTAAAACGCATCCAGCAGCGGCAGTTCCTCAACGCACGGCGGGCACCAGGTAGCCCAAAAATTTAGCAGCAACGGTTTGCCTTTAAAGCTGCTCATTGGCTGCGGCTTGCCGTCAGGCGTATCAAAGTTCATGCTCCAAAAGGCGTCTTGGGCAGCAGTAGTTTCAGGGCCTGTCAATGTAGCTGGCTGAAATTTCATCCAGGCGGCACCCACGCCCGCTAGCCCGGCAGCTGCTGCCGCGCCAACGTAAAGTAGATTTCGGCGGTTCATGGGGCGAAGGAATTGGTGGGATGGGTGGAATTTGGACAGGTCATTGATCGCAATTTTTGCACAGCCAGCACATCACCTCTGGGCTTGCGGCCTTTGTCGTCGGGCTTCAGGGCCCCACGCAGGTCGTCATGGTCATACACCATGAAATGCACACCAATGTTTTCATTAAGCGGTTTACACAGGCTGCTAAGCGAAAGCGCTTCTACTTTACCCCCGGTAAAGCCCGTTACCGTGCGGGGTTCGTAGTCGACGTTGTGCTCAATCAGCGCGATTTCTGCCGATTTTGAGTCGTCACAAAACAGCTGAATGTAGATATCACTTAACCGGGTTGCCGTGCCGTGCCAGACTGCCCCCGCCAAGTGCGGCCTGAAGTTGGTCATGCGCAGCATCCAAACCAGCGCAAGGTCCCGCAGCGCTGCTAGCTCAGCGGGTTGGGTATCGGCACAGAACACCGAGATGTACTCAATTACCGCATCTTCAATTTCTGTGTTGTCGGGCAATTCGGCGCGGGCGGGCAGCCCCATCTGCTTAACAGCACGCCGCTTGGCCGGACCATATTCAAGGCCTTCTTCAACCACCAAGGCGGCAGCCGTCGCGGCGATTTCGGATTTAAGCGTGTTCATCTGAAGTGGTGTTTGCAAAAGCCAAAGCTGCAGTTTAGGCCAGCCGAACAATCCAGCCGATTAAGCTTGCAGTTGACTTCTAGAATGAGAAGATGCACATACATATATTAGGAATCTGCGGCACCTTCATGGGCGGCCTGGCCGCGCTGGCAGTTGAGGCGGGGCATAAAGTCACGGGTTGCGACACCGGCGTGTACCCGCCAATGAGTGACCAACTGCGCGGGCTGGGTATTGAGTTGATTGAGGGCTATGGCGCGGATCAGTTGGCTTTAAAGCCAGATGTGTTTGTGGTCGGCAATGTGGTGTCACGCTCGCACCTGCCCGATGGCACGCCCAAATACCCGTTGATGGAAACAATTTTGAACGCTGGCTTGCCCTACACCAGCGGCCCGCAGTGGCTGGCAGAACATGTTCTGCAAGGACGGCACGTGCTTGCAGTGGCGGGCACGCATGGCAAAACCACAACAACTGCCATGCTTGCGTGGATTTTGGAACGCGCCGGACTGCAACCGGGCTTTCTTGTCGGCGGCGTTCCACTCAATTTTGGCGTTTCGGCTCGCCTGGGAGGCGATGTTTCAGGCCAGCAGGGGCCGCAGAACTGGCTTAGCCGGGCTGCAGGCGCAGCAGCCCCCTCGGGGGGCAGCGTCCACACGCAGTGGGAAAGCGTGGGGGCAACGGCCGCCAGCGCCGGGCCGCCCCAAGCAAGGCCAGCCCCCTCGGGGGGCAGCGTCCACACGCAGTGGGAAAGCGTGGGGGCAACATTCGTGATTGAAGCAGACGAATACGACACCGCGTTTTTCGACAAACGCAGCAAATTTGTACATTACCGCCCGCGTACGGCGATTTTGAACAACCTCGAATTCGACCACGCCGATATTTTTGACGACCTGGCCGCGATTGAGCAGCAGTTTCACCACCTGGTGCGTACGGTGCCCGCCAACGGCCGCGTCGTGGTAAACGCTGAGCAGGAAAGCCTGGAGCGGGTCATTGCCCAAGGCTGCTGGAGTGAGCAGGCACTCTTCGGCAAGTCATGGGCTAACAAGGATGGATTTACGGCGGACGGTGAGCCGCACAAGTTTGATGTGCTCAAAGCTGGCAAGGTGGTGGCCAAGGTTCAGTGGGGCATCAGTGGCGTGCATAACCAGTTAAATGCGCTGGCAGCCATTGCCGCTGCCGAACATGTGGGCGTTGCCCCACAAGTCGCCGCTGACGCACTGGCGAGCTTTGAGAACGTCAAAAGGCGGATGGAAGTCAAGGGAGTGGTCAAAACGCTTGATGGAGACATCACCGTGTACGACGACTTTGCGCACCACCCCACCGCCATCCACACCACCATTGACGGTCTGCGCCGCCAGCTCAATAGCGCTGGCAAAACGGCTGACCGCATATTGGCTGTTTTTGAGCCGCGCAGCAACACCATGAAGTTGGGCGCGATGGCGGCACAGTTGCCCCGCGCGCTTGAGTCGAGCGACTTCGCCTTCTGCCATACGGGCGGCCTGGACTGGGACGCTAAAGCCGCGCTGGCTCCGATGGTGGACCGCGCGCTGGTTGCCAGCACCATTGATGAACTGGTGCGCCTGGTCAAGGCCAAAGCGCGGCCAGGTGACCATATGCTGTGCATGAGCAACGGTGGTTTTGGTGGCATACATGCCAAACTTTTGGCTACGCTGCAGTCTTAATTGCTATATTTATAATAGCTGCTTGCGCCCATTTTTGTTGGGCTACAGGTCAATATTACATATATTTTCTTCAAAAAGTGCCTCTTTAAGGCACCCGAATCGGCTCGCCAGGCGGCTTTCTTCGGTTAATTTACGCCGGTTTATTTCTGGTTCACAAACGGTTTACATAACCGCCTCAAAATTGCGCGATGCCAAGCGCCACAACAAGTAAGTTCAGTGAAAAGCTTGCCAGCCCGTTAACCATCACCCGGCGCAATGTGCTTACCGTTGGCGCGGGTTGGTTAGGGGCGTTGGCTTTGCCTTGCGTTGCGGCGCAAAGCGCCGAGCCAACAGACATTGTTTGGCAAGACGCAGCAAGGAGTCGAGGTTTACCAATCCGCCTGCGCTGGCCCGCCGCGCAAACTCCGGTCCCGCAGGGAGGCTGGCCGGTTATTGTGTACTCCCATGGTTTGGGCGGCAGCCTCGATGGCGGCGGCGTTTGGGGACAAGCTTGGGCCGACGCGGGCTTTGTTGTGGTGCATGTGCAGCACCCCGGCAGTGACCGTGACGCCCTACGCGCCGCTTCATGCACCGGCTTGGGGCGTGCTTCACTCAAAGAGGTGGCCAGCGCTGACCAATTACTAGCCCGCTTGCAAGACGTTGTGTTTGTTCTAGACGAAATCGCCCGGCAAAAAATGGCCGGCAAACAGTGGGCCAACGTACGCGCTGATGCGGTAGGCTTGGCCGGGCACTCTTTTGGGGCGCACACTGTTTTGGGGGTCGGCGGGCAGACCTATCCTGGCTATGCAGGCAATATCGGCAACGTGGGCTTTCAGGGAATCATTGAGCCACGAGTCGCCGCGCTGGTAGCGCTGTCGCCCACCGTTCCCGTTCGAGGCGAGCCGGCTCAAGCCTTTGCCAAGATCACCCGCCCCACGCTGTGCATCACCGGTACGCTCGACGGTGACGTGCTGGGCAATGGCGCAACGGCTGAGCGGCGCGCCGCAGTGTTTGACGCGCTCCCAGCAGGTCGAAAAGCCATGCTGCTGGTCAAAAACGCCGACCACTACACCTTCGGCGGCACAAAGGAAGGCGGTGGCAGCCAGCGCCTGGACCAGCAGCGTGAAGCTATTGCAAAGCAACTACAACCCACGCATCAAGCGCTGGTTGTTGATACCACCACCAATTGGTGGCGTGCTCATTTGCTGGGAGACGCATTGGCCGCAACACGTTTGACCGCGCCAGCCGGGCTGGGCCAGTTAGACGTGTGGCGCAGAGGGTAACCGCGTACCGGCAATCCCCGTAGCTGGCGGATTTCCGGCTGCTTTTTTTGTTGTTTTTGTTATGGCTCTAACCATTGGTATTGTTCTTAGGTTAGTTGGTACGCATCTTGCATAAATTTTGTTTTTACCCACGGAGAAACTTAGAAATGAAAAAATCCCTTATCGCCCTGGCAGCTCTTGCCGCTACCAGCGCCTTTGCACAGTCCAGCGTCACCCTGTACGGCCGCGCCGAAGCCGGGGTTGACCTGGGTTTTCGCACCACAGTGAGCAATACACGCACTGCAGTGGTGGTTGGCCCGGGCGCCAGCACCACCAACACCAATGTTGGCGGCAGTGTGGAAAAGCCAGGTTTTCGTATTTCCGACGGCGACAACCAGGGTCAAGCCTCATCACGCTTCGGCATGCGCGGGTCTGAAGACCTTGGTGGCGGCTTGCGGGCTAATTTTGTTCTTGAGTCCGGGCTAACCCTGGACAACGGTGCGACAGGTACCGGTGGCGGCAACTTCTTCAGCCAAGCAGCATGGGTTGGCCTTTCTGGCGGTTTCGGTGAAGTTCGTTTGGGTCGCCAGGTTTTGGGCTCATTCGACGTGTATGCAGGCGGTTTGTCTGCAGCTTGGGGCAGCGGCTTGTACGAAGTTGGAGCAACCATTGTGCAAGGTACGGACGGCTCGCAAGCCGGTCGCGCCTCCAACGCCATTCAGTACCGCAGCCCTGATTTCGGCGGCATTTCAGGTACGGTTTCTTTGATTGCACCTGAAACCAACCGTTCCACCCGCACCCCACCAGCATCGACCAATGCCAGCAACAAAACCGGTGTTGATTTGTCCTTGGCCTACGCGGCTGGCCCGATTTATTTTGGCATTGGCTACAACAAGCAAAACACCACCGGATCGACTAACAACGGTTTAGTCGGCCCCCTGAACGTCACCACCAGCAGCGCTGGCCCGCGTACTGACTACACCATCAGCGCAGCGTACGACTTTGGCGTGGTTCAGCCGTTTTTCAACTACACCAACCGCAAAGACCGCTCCAGCACCACCACCATCACCGGTGGCGTGGTAACGGCCATCGGCGGCACCACGCTCAACGGCAGCGGCGAGAACACCAACTCACGCCAGTACGCGCTGGGCGTGAAAGTACCCGTTGGCAACGCTACCCTCCTGACCAGCTTTGGCACCCACAAAACCACCGGCGCGGCAACGCAGCTCGGCGGTGCCGTGCGTGATTCAGTTGAACGCAAAGTACGCGCCTTTCAGATCGGTGCGCAGTACCCATTGTCCAAGCGCACCATGCTGCAGGCCAACTACGGCGTCAACAACCAAAAAGACCGCGTGACCAACACCGCGCTCATTGGCCCTGGCGCTGGCAGCTTTACCTCAGACTTCAGCGAGACGAAAATTCGCGGTCTGAACATTGGCGTGGCACACACGTTCTGATTTCGTGCGAGAGATACGCTGAATAAAGTGATGCTTGGGCTTCTGCCCTGGCTTCGGTTTTAACCAGCGTTACATTTGGAAATTGAGAGTTTCAAAACCGCCATGCTGCAAAGCCTGGCGGTTTTTTTATGGACGCAATAATTGCGAACTGATCCGTCTGCTTCGCAGGCAATGCAGACTATCGAAGCAGTTCACCGCACAGGCGCAGAGGGTGCAGAGCAAGACGAGGTAAGGTAAGGCAAGGTAAGGCAAGGGCAAAGAAGAGTTTCTCTGCAAATTTCTGCATTCTCTGCGCCTTTGGGCTGAAAACACCCTCTCTATCGACCTACCAGCTTCAGGATTTATGTAAAAATAACATTCAGTCCAGTTGATACGGGCGCAAACAGCTATAAAATATGTAGCATGTCACTGCCAGGGATGCAGGGCGCTCCACCGAATCGGGCAATAGGATAAAGTCGCGCTTCGGTCTAGATTGCACCAGCAGCAGCTTGCTCGAACCAAAGCGCCCCCTTTTGAATTCCTTTTGATGCCAACTTTTATCGTGGCGATGTTAATTTTTACTTACGGAGAAACTTGGAAATGAAAAAATCCCTTATTGCCTTGGCGGCTGTTGCTGCTACCAGCGCTTTTGCACAATCCAGCGTCACCCTTTACGGCCGGGCCGAAGCCGGGGTTGACCTGGGTTTTCGCACCACAGTGAGCAATACACGCACTGCAGTGGTAGTTGGCCCGGGCGCCAGCACCACCAACACCAATTTGGGCGGCAGCGTTTCAAAGCCAGGTTTTCGCGTCTCTGATGGTGACAATCAGGGTCAAGGCTCATCCTTATTCGGTTTGCGCGCTTCTGAAGACTTGGGTGGCGGTTTGCGAGCCAACTTTTTACTCGATGCCGGCCTGAATCTGGACAATGGCTCCATCGGCAACGGCGGCGGCAACTTTTTCAGCCGCTCTGCCTGGGTGGGTCTGTCGGGCGGCTTCGGTGAAGTGCGTTTGGGCCGCCAGGTGATGGGTTCGCACGGGGTATTCGCTGGCGGATTGGCCGCAGGAGCGTCGAGCGGTTTGTATGAAGTCGGCACCACGCTCATTCAGGCCGACGAGCGGGCTTCAAACGCCATTCAATACCGCAGCCCCGACTTTGGCGGCATTTCAGGCACTGTGTCTTTAATCGCTCCTGAAAACAACCGCTCCACCAACACCCCGCCAGCGTCTACCAGCGGCGGCAACAAAACCGGTGTGGACTTGTCACTAGCTTACTCCGCAGGCCCATTGTTTGTCGGTATTGGCTACAACAAGCTCAATGCCACCACTTCTACCAACAACGGTTTGGCTGGTGCCTTGAATGTCACCACCAACGGCTCAGGCCCGCGTACTGACTACACCATCAGCGCAGCGTACGACTTTGGCGTGGTTCAGCCGTTTTTCAATTACACCAACCGCAAAGACCGCACCAGCACCACCACAGTTACCGGTGGCACAGTAACGGCCATTGGCGGCACCACACTCAACGGCAGCGGCGAGAACACCAATTCACGCCAATACGCACTGGGGCTGCGCGTACCGGTCGGCAATGCAACGCTGATCACCAGCTTTGGAACCCACAAAACCACCGGTGCGGCAACGCTGCTGGGCGGCGGTAGCCGTGATTCGGTCGAACGCAAAGTACGCGCCTTCCAAGTTGGCGCACAGTACCCATTGTCCAAGCGCACAATGCTGCAGGCCAATTACGGCGTTAACAACACCAAGGACCGCGTGACGAACACCACGTTGGTCGGTGCCAACAGCGGCAGCTTCACTTCAGACTTCAGCGAGACGAAAATTCGCGGTTTAAACATCGGCGTGGCACATTCATTCTGATGTAGTGCGAAAGACACGCTGGAGGCACTCGGGTTTTTGTCTGAGTTCTTGCCAGCGTTAAATTTGAAAAGTGAGAGTTTTAAAACCGCCTGACTGCAAAGCCCGGCGGTTTTTTACGCTCCTTCAAAGTTCAAATCCCATATAGAAATGACCGTTGTGCCCAGGCGCCTGGGCAGGTTCAATGCCTGCGTTTATCAGGCACTGATACCAAACGAGCGAATTGAAAGCTAAGACAATAGCGCCATGCCTACCTACGCTATTCATAAATCCGCCCTGGTATTGTTTTCTGGCGGTCAAGACTCCACCACTTGCCTGGCCCAAGCGCTGGCCAAATACGAACGGGTAGAAACCGTTGCGTTTGACTATGGTCAGCGCCATATTGTGGAGTTGGATGCGCGGCTGAATGTGTTGCGTGAAATCAAACAACAATTCCCGCGCTGGGCCAGCAAACTGGGGCAAGACCATTTACTCGACTTGGCTGTGCTCGGGCAGGTCAGTGACACCTCACTCACGCGGGACGTTGCTTTCAAGATGGAAAGCTCTGGCCTGCCCAACACCTTTGTGCCGGGCCGCAACTTGTTGTTTTTAACGCTGGCCGCTGCTCTGGCGTATCGGCGGGATTTGCAGGTGCTGGTCACCGGCGTCTGCGAGACCGACTTTTCAGGCTACCCGGATTGCCGCGACGACACCATCAAGGCCATGCAACTGGCGCTGTCGCTGGGCATGGACAAGCGCTTTTTAATCGAAACCCCGCTGATGTGGATTAACAAAGCCGATACCTGGGCTCTGGCGCATTCGCTCGGCGATTCTGTGCAGCCCGGCGGCGGGCGGGCGCTGGTTGATTTGATCGTAGAGCACACCCACACCTGCTATTTAGGTGACAGACAGCATCGCCATACCTGGGGATATGGCTGCGGCACCTGCCCGGCATGTGAGCTGCGGGCGCGGGGCTATGAGGGCTACATTGAAAAAGAGCCACACGGGCACCTTTAGAAATTCAGATTTTCGGGATGAAGTGCTAGGCGGACGGAGCGCAGCACACCGGAATGCACTTGTGTGCATGAGGATTGCGAGCACCGCCCAACGACGCAATTCGCCCAAAAAATGAATTTATAAATGTGCCCGCGTTTCCACCACGCAGCGCGTGATGACCGGCGGCTCAGTGCCAATGTGAAACGCCAGCTTGCGCTCGCGTAGCGTGACGTCGCTTGCGGTCACGCGGTCAAAGCGCCGCAGGTGTTCGGTCCACGTATCGTCAATGATTTGTTCAATATAGTGCCCTGGTTTGCCCATGTCGCGCAACAACTCCCAACCCAAAGCGCCCTGGCGCAAGCGGCTGCGGCGGCTTTCTTTCATCAGCGCCCTGAAGTCGTCAGCGCGCAACGGGTCAATTTCATACGCAATCGTTACCACCACATGGCCGTCACCGGGCGGCGCGTCCGCCACAGGGGCCTTGAATTCACGCGACGGTGTCAAGTCTTCTTCCAGGCTCAAGTCGAGCACAAAGCGCTGCGCCAACAGCATGCAAATGGTGCCGCTGGCGGCGGCCGCTACCAGCGCCGCAGTAACGCTGGCGCTGGTAGCCACTTGCCCCCACAGGGCTGCGCCTAGCGCACTCGCGCCCATGATGGCCATTTGGTACATCGACATGCCGCGCGCGCGCACCCAGTCGGGCAGCGCCAACTGGGCCGACACGCTCAGCGAGTTGGCGCACGCAATCCAGGCCATGCCGTTAACCACCATCGCTGGCGCGGCCACCCACGCATTGGGCGCAAGCGCCATGACCGCGGTAGATGCGGATTGCAGCATCGTGGCGCGCAGCACCAGCGTGTCACGCGGCATAAGTTGGCGCAGGCGCGGCAAGTACAGCGCTGCGGCAATCGCTCCAGTGCCCATCGCGGCCAGCAGCAGCGTGAAGGTGCCTGCGCCGCCGCCGGTCAGGTTACGCGCAATCAGCGGCAGCAAAGCCAAAAGCGCGGTGGAGTGAAAGAAAAATAGCGCAATTTGTAGCAGTACCATGCGTAGCCGACTGGACTGCGCCACGTACTGCAAGCCTACCCGCATGGCACTTGCCAGCCGCTCCCGGCCTAGCGGGTTGGGCGTGTGCTCGCGCCGCCACCGCATGATGACAAAACCCGAAATGACGGACAGCACAGCATTTAAAACAAACACGTATTGCGTACCCGCGCTGGCAATCAGTGCCCCGGCGACCAGCGGCCCGACAATGCGTGACGCATTCATCGCCACCCCGTTGAGTGCCAGTGCAGCCGGCAGCTGCGGGCGCGGAACCAATTCCGGCACGATGGCGGCAAACACCGGCCAGCGCATGGCCAGGCCCACGCCGTTGGCAAACGTCAGGGCCAAAAGCAGCGGCGGGTTCAATACGTCGGCGATCACGGCCACACACAACAACACGGCCACCGACGCAATCCAGAACTGCGTGACGATGAAGTAGCGCCTGCGGTCCAAAATGTCGGCCAGCGCGCCACTTGGCAGGCCAAGTAAAAACACCGGCAGCGTGGCTGCCGTTTGCACCAGCGCCACCCACAGCGGCGTGGTGGTCATGGACGTCATCAGCCACGCGGCGGCAACGTCGCTCATCCACATGCAAATGTTGGCTGTGAGCCAGGTGGCCCACAACATGCGAAACACGGGCAGCTTGAGCGGGCCGAGCGCCGACAGGTCGGCCGGTGTAGGTTTGACGGTGTCTTGTTCAGGCATCAAGCATTGGGCTTATGGTCGCTCTGCAAGGTACTTTGCAAATTACTTTGCATCACGGCGTAACTGGCCGCCGCGCCGTCGGCTTGCTTTTCAAGCGCCCATTGCTGGTTGTGAAAGGCCGCCACGCTGGGGCGGTGCGCGATCGACACCAAACCGCCACCAGCCGCTTTAACATTTGAAAGAAGCCGGGCGTACAGCGTGTTTTCGGCAGCAGTGTCGAGCGCGCTGGTGGCCTCGTCGGCAAAGATCCATTGGGGCTTTTTCAGCAGCACCCGCGCAATCGCCAGGCGCTGCTGCTCACCGCCTGAAAGCTTTTGCCCCCAGGCATCGTTTTCGTCGAGCTTGCTGCAAAGTTGCGGCAGCAGCGCATCAGTTAATGCCTGTTCAAGTTCGGCCTGCGTGTAGGCGGAGGCGGGTTCTGGGTAGGCCAAAGCATCGCGCAGCGTGCCGTCCGGGAAGTACGGGCGTTGGGGAATAAACATGGAATTTTCAGGCAATCTGGTTGCCCCGGCGCTGAAAGGCCAAATCCCGGAAAACACGCGAAACAAACTCGACTTGCCACTACCCGATGGGCCACTGAGCAAAACGTGGCTGCCCGGCCCGGCAAGCAGGTTCACGCCGCCAAGCAGCGTTTTACCGTTGGGCAAACGCACCGTCATGTCGCTTGCCGCCAGGGCATTTCCTGCTACCAAATGCGTGGCTTCAGACGCGTTTTTTTCCTGTGCAAGACGCACAAACGTTTCTTCAAATCCGGACAAGCGCCGGGTCGTTGCGGCCCAGCTGGCCAGCGCCGAATAGTTGTCAACAAACCAGCTCAGTGAGTCTTGCACCTTGCCAAACGCCGCGGAAATCTGGATCAATTGGCCAAGCTGTATCGCGCCGCTGAACAGGCGTGGTGCCGCTACAAAAAACGGAAAAATAATCGCTGCCTGGCCAAAAAAAGACGTAAACCAGATCAGGTTTTTTTGCGCCCTTATCAAGGCCAAATAGTTGGCCAGAACATCGGCAAAACGGTTGCCCAGCTGCGCCTTTTCAACCGCTTCGCCTTTGTCGAGTGCAATCGATTCACTGAACTCACGCACCCGCACCATGCGGTGCCGAAAATCAGCCTCGTAACGTTCCTGAAAAAAGTTAAGCGCAATCTGCTTTTTACCAATCAGGTGGCTCAGCACACTGCCCACCAAACAGTACAACACCGCCGCCCAAACCATGTAGCCTTGGATGGTGAAGTTCTGGCCACCCAGGCTAAAGCTGATCGGGCCAGACAATGTCCACAAAATGCCAATAAAACTCACCAGCGTCACCAAGGCGTTCAGCAAGCCCATGCTCAGTGAAACTGAATACTGGGTGAACTTGTTGATGTCTTCCTGAATGCGCTGGTCAGGGTTGTCTGGGGTGGTTGCAGCGCCATTGTCTGCCGCAAGGGTGCTAAAACGCGCCAGCTCCATGGTGTAGAACACTTGGGCCTTTAGCCAGCGGTCCAGGTAGTAGCGCGTCATCCAGGCGCGCCAGCGCACCTCCAGCAACTGGGTCAGGTAAAACTTGTACACCGCAATCACAATACCGCCAAAAGCCAGGTACGTGAACACGCCCATTTGTTGCCAAAACACAGGCTGGTCGCGCTTTTCCATGGCGTTGTAAAAAACGCCATACCAATCGTTGAACAGCACCGCCACGTATACCGTGGCCAGGTTCAGCGCCACGATGGCGGCGAGCAACCCGCGTGCTTTCCACTTGTCCTCAGAGTTGAAATACGGGCTGGCCAGAGCGCGTACTTG
>JANPDQ010000162.1:0-6129 GCA_031431575.1 Polaromonas sp. | reverse complement strand
GGATCGCACACGACCTGTACATAACCTTCGCGGTCACGCAGGTCGACAAAAATCACGCCACCATGGTCACGCCTGCGGTTGACCCATCCGCAAAGAGAAACAGTTTGACCCAACAAGGCCTCGGTCACCAGGCCACAGTAGTTTGTACGCATTTGGGAAGTCATAATTTTTTTGGAAGTTGCTTGGGCTGGTTACTTGGGCTTGTACGTAGCGGCGCTGCCCGGTACAACAACACCCATGGAGATGACATAAGTAAGCGCTTCGTCCACGCTCATTTTTAACTCGATGCAATCTTGACGCTTGAGCATGACAAAGTAGCCGCCAGTAGGGTTGGGTGTGGTTGGAACGTACACGCTTAAGTAGTCGCCAGACAAGTGGTTGCTGACATCGCCACCCGGTGTGCCGGTTTGAAACCCAATGGTCCAAACGCCTTCTCTGGGCCACTGCACCAACAGCGCTTTGCGAAACGCATTGCCATTTTCAGAAAACAGCGTGTCAGAAACCTGTTTAACGCTGGAATAAATGGAGCGAACAATTGGAATGCGGTTGAGCAACTGGTCCCACCAGCTGACCAGTTTCCTGCCAAAGAAATTACTGGTTACGGCTCCAATGACCAAAACGATGGCCAGAGCCAGCAAGACGCCAAAGCCGGGGATGTGAAACCCTATCAGTTTGTCAGGGTGCCAGCTGCCGGGCAATATATCCAGCGTCTGGTCAAGCGTGGCTATGAACCAGTTCAACAGCCAGACAGTGATACCCAAAGGCACCAAAACCAGCAACCCAGCGAGCAGCCATTTGCGAAAGGCAGCCATTACGCGCTGCCTTTGGGTGCGGCAGTCGCTGGCGTGCTGGCAGCGGCAGCGGCAGGCGTGGCCGTGGTCGCGGCAGCAGGCACTGCGCTGGTAGTGCCTGCATTGGCGGGCGTGCTAGCTGGTGCGGCCCCATCTGCTGGCTTGGCAGATTTGTCTGCACCGCCCTCTTTGGCTGGCTCGCCTGATTGCGCACCGCCGCGAAAATCAGTCACATACCAGCCCGAACCTTTGAGCTGAAACCCAGCCGCGGTGAGTTGCTTTTTGAACGCTGGTGCTCCGCAAGCTGGACAGTTCACCAACGGTGCATCTGACATTTTTTGCAAGACATCTTTGGCATGCCCGCAGGAGTCGCATTTGTAAGCGTAAATTGGCATGTTTTGCAGCTCTTCTGGAGGTACACGTATCTTGAAGTGAAGATACGCAAAGCCTTCAATTATAAGGGTTGGCCTAAAAAAGTCTGACCCTCAAAATCACCTGCATCACTACCAGCCCCAGCAAGAAACCAACGCCGCCGTAGACAATGCCCTGAAGCAGCTTGTTGGTACGTTTTTGCTCAGCCAGCAGATCAATCAGCTCGCGGCGATTAAAGTCAGGACGCTCTTTGAGGTACTGCGACAACAAGCGCGGCAAACCCGGCAGCAGCTTGGCGTATGACGGCGCTTCTGCCTTGAGCTGCGCCAAGAGCTTCTCGGGCCCGATTTGCTCAATCATCCATTTTTCCAAAAATGGCTTGGCGGTGCTCCATAAATCCAGATCAGGATCAAGCTCGCGCCCCAACCCTTCGATGTTCAGCAGCGTTTTCTGAAGTAGCACCAGCTGCGGTTGAATTTCCACATGAAAGCGCCGTGATGTTTGAAACAGCCGCATCAGCACGAGGCCAAGCGAAATTTCTTTCAGCGGGCGGTCGAAGTAAGGCTCGCAGCAAGCGCGAATAGCCGATTCAAGTTCATCGACCCGGGTACTGGGTGGCACCCAACCAGACTCAATGTGCAGCTCGGCCACGCGTTTGTAATCACGCCGGAAAAACGACGAAAAGTTTTGCGCTAAATATTCTTTGTCCACCTCAGTCAACGTGCCAACAATACCGAAGTCAAGCGAAATGTAGCGCCCGAAAGTGGCGGGCTCCAGGCTGACCTGAATATTGCCGGGGTGCATGTCGCCGTGAAAGAACCCGTCGCGGAACACCTGCGTAAAAAAGATTGTCACGCCATCGCGCGCGAGCTTTTGCATGTCCACGCCAGCATCGCGCAGGCGCTGGGTCTGGCCAATTGGCACGCCCTTCATGCGCTCCATGACCATCACGTCTTGCATGCAGTAGTCCCAGATCATCTCGGGAATCATGACCAGATCGAGGTCTTTCATATTGCGCCGCAACTGCGCACCGCTTGAAGCCTCGCGCAGCAAATCCAGCTCGTCGTGCAAATATTTGTCAAACTCTCCGATCACTTCACGCGGCTTTAAACGCTTGCCGTCTGCCGATGAACGCTCCACCCACCCCGCCATCATGTGCATCAGCGCCAGGTCTTTTTCAATCGCCGGCTTCATGTTGGGGCGCAGCACCTTCACCGCGACTTCGCGTCCGGTAGGCAACACTGCAAAGTGCACCTGGGCAATCGATGCGCTGGCGATCGGCGTCAGGTCAAAGCTGGCAAAAATTTTGTCAAGTGGCCTGCCAAATGATTTTTCGATGATGGCTACGGCAAGAGACGACTCGAACGGGGGCACGCGGTCTTGCAGACGCGCCAGCTCGTCTGCGATGTCTGGCGGCAACAAGTCCCGGCGGGTAGACATCACCTGGCCAAACTTGACAAAAATGGGACCCAAGCTTTCCAGCGCTTCGCGCAGACGCTCACCGCGCGGCGCTTTCAGGTTGCGGCCAATCGATACGATGCGGCGCAGTACGCGAATCCACGGTCTTTGAAAGCCAGACAGCACCAGCTCGTCCAGGCCAAACCGCAGAACTGTCCAAACGATAAAAACGCCCCTGAAAATACGACTCATGGAGCGGCCTTTGCAACACTCGCTGCTTGGTCAGAAGCAAAAGGGCTGCCAGGCACTGCGTTCAGGAACTGCTTCAAACCCGACGCCATGCGCCTGGCTGCGTCTGCCAGCGCATGTGCCGGAACGTCGCCCAAAATACGTGAAAGGTCTTCTTCAAAGTCCCACCGCAAATTTTCGGCCAGCCAGCCGAGCTCGGCAGCGAGCTGAACATCACCCTCAATTTTTACTGCTGGGGTCTTACCTGCCAGCACCGTTTGCAGCATGCTCACGGGTGAATCGGCGGTCATGGCCACAAGCAAATCTGGCTTGGTGCCAAGCGGGGCGCAGTCCAACAACCCAGCCGCTGTGACCAGCAAATCCGATTCAAAGATACCCCACCGGATGTGCAGTACGCTGCCCTTTTTACGCGCCAAGCGGTCTTGGGCCTCTTTTTCCTGCATCAAGACGTGGTTTAAAAATAGCACCAGGCGTTTCTGTGTTTCGTCAACCACCCAAACAGGCGGCTTGAGGCGATCGGCCATGGACTGCACAAATGAAAAAGGGAACGTGTTATTCATACGTTCCCGATTTTCCCTTATAAAACGCCCCGCACGGGCAAAGCGCTTTAGTTAAAGTGCGCCGTGCAGGGTTGATGCCAGCTAGTGCCGAGCGTGCTACTGCAAGGCTTGCACGCCCGCTACCAACCAACCGCCGCCGCCAGCCTTCGGCTTGGTCATGTTCCATACTTCACGGAACGGGCTGGCGCCTGCCGACTCATCTTCGCGAATCATTCCAGAAAACTCGACGCTCGCCATGTAGGTGTCAGTCAGCTCTTCAATACCCAATAATTTAGCATCCAGCATTTGAACGTCGGTCTTGTTCACACCAGCGCCGGTATGTGACTCGCGTTCAGCCAGTTGGGTTTTGATCTCGCCCAACATTTCGTCTGTCATCATGGTGCGCAGATTGTTAATGTCTGAGCGATCCCAGGCGTCCTGGAGTGTCAAAAAGTTTGCTTTACATGCCTTGAGGAAGCCCGTGGTGTCAAAGCCGTCAGGCACGCCCCATGCCTGCGAGCCCGCCAAGCCAGAACCAATCATGGAACCTGTACCCACCGACTGTTTGCCGGCGTCAAAAGCCATGCTGTTGCGCTCCCAAGGGCGGGCTGAAGAGTCGTTACCTACGTTTTCAGGGCTGTAGTTTTTGGGCGTGCTGGCATTGCCCGCGCCTTGAAAGGCAAACGGTGACTTCGCCGGAGCTGCATTGCCTGCCTTGAACTTGCGGTACAAAAATCCACCGACCACCATGATGACGAGTGCCAGCAAGGCAAACATGATGATCTGGCCAAACGCACCGCCTAAACCCAGCGACGAGGCCAACCACGCCAGACCAAGTCCTGCAGCCAAGCCGCCCAGCATTGCACCCCATGGCTTTTTAGGCGCAGCCGCAGCAGCGGCGCCTGCAGCAGCGGGTGCAGCTGGCGTAGCCGGTGCAGCTTCTCGCTTCGTAACGTTAGACGATTGCTGCCCCATGGACTTGCCTCCGCCCATGCGTTTGGCTGCTTCAGCCGAAGTACCGGCCAGCGTCATCGTGACGGCCAGCGCGCAGGAAACAATAATTGACCATATTTTCATGACATCTCCTTAAACTAATTTTCAATAACTGGCAAAAGCAAAACTTTAAAAATTGGTTTGGCAGAATTCTTTAACACTTGATTGCAACATGCAACGCCACAACTCCGCCAGACATGTTGTGATAGTCCACATGGCCAAAGCCGCCTTTAAGCATCATGGCCTTTAGCGCGTCTTGATCCGGATGCATCCGAATCGACTCTGCAAGGTACTGGTAACTTGCATCATCGTTGGCTACCAGCTTGCCCAACCTTGGCAACACCTTGAATGAATACCAATCGTAAATCTTCTCCAGCGGCTTGGCCACCTTGGAAAACTCTAATACCAGCAGCTTGCCGCCTGGCTTGAGCACCCGACTCATCTCCAGCAGGGCCGCGTCTTTGTGCGTCATATTGCGCAGGCCGAAAGCCACTGTCACTACATCAAAGTAGGCGTCGGCAAAGGGCAAATGCTCAGCATCGCAGGCCAGCGTTGGCAGGCTGACCCCGGCATCCAGCAGCCGGTTGCGGCCTTCGCGCAGCATCGCTTCATTAATGTCGGTATGCACTACTTGCCCGGTGGGGCCGACCTTGGGCGCAAAAGCCAGCGCCAAGTCGCCAGTGCCGCCAGCAATGTCCAGTACCCGCTGGCCGCTTTTGACGTTGGCCACCAACACGGTGTAGGCCTTCCACGCGCGGTGCATGCCTACCGACATCAAGTCGTTCATGACGTCGTATTTGGACGCGACTGAATCGAAAACGCCGCGTACGCGAGACGCTTTTTCCTGCTCCTCAACTGACTGAAAACCGAAATGGGTACTGCTCATGTCCAAATGGTAAGGGGCATTTCACCCAACTGCTGTTACAACCTTGTCGGGCTTCGGGGTATTGAGCGCTTGGCCTACTTGTGTGGGTGAAAAAAACAACAGATGTAGCGCGGCGAGCCTAGTGTCCAGAGCAGCCTGGGCCGCCAGCGGGCGCCATCTGCGTGCTGCGCGACATTCCGGCTACGTCAAGCCGGTGCAAGTAGTCATTCCACAACTGGGTTTGCTGCTGGCCCAAGTGGTAGAGGTACTCCCAAGTGAACAAACCGGTGTCGTGGCCATCGCTGAAGACCGGTTTGACTGCGTAATTTCCAACCGGCGAAAGTTCAACCACCGTAACTTCCTGCTTACCCGTTTGCAGCACTTCCTGGCCCGGCCCGTGGCCCTGGACCTCAGCAGATGGTGAACACACGCGCATCAACTCAAATGGAATTTTGAACACCGCGCCGTCTGAAAAGCACACTTCCAGCACACGCGAATGGCTGTGCACGGTGAACGCAGTGGGCGTTGGAGTCTTTGAAGATGGAGTGCTCATTGAAAGTGCTTTCGGGTCTGGCAAGGAAGGGCTGGATCAAGCCGAAATTGCCTCAGCAATAGCGCGATTGACGGCGGTGCATTTTTCAAGAATTTGCGCCAGTTTTTCAGTGTTTTCAGGGCGCAGCGGGCTTGACCAGACTGGCGCCGGGAAATGCGTGTCCCAATCAAACCGGGCAACGATGTGCCAGTGCAGGTGCGGCACCATGTTGCCCAACGCTGCCAGGTTGATTTTGGTGGGTTGCAATTGCTCACGCAAGACTTGCTCAACCGCCACGACGGCGTTCATGCAGGTGCTGCGTTCGTCAACAGAAAGATCTGAAAACTCAGCGACATGCGCGTTCCACACCACGCGGTAAAAGGCCGGAAA
>JANPDQ010000161.1:0-2624 GCA_031431575.1 Polaromonas sp. | reverse complement strand
CATCACGCCCTGCATCTCGCGGGGCTTGAAGCGATCGTTAAAAAGATCGGCACAACACTTTTACCGAAAAGGGCACACGCCATGACCACAGCTATTGAACATTTGCAACCGGGCCAACAAAGCGCGTCCAGCTCAGCCAAGCCTTTGTGGGCTGCGGTGGGTATTTTGGGCGTAGCCGTACTGGCCATGGGCGGCACCATGATTTACCAGCAGCGCGCCGTCGCTCCGCTTGCACCCGTTGCCCTCGTTGCGCCTGCCGCCGCGTTGCCACTGGCTGCATCCAGCGCTGCCAGCGCAAACGCCGCGGACGACATGATTGAAAAACCCGCTGCTGCGGTAAAACCCGCGCCAGCCCCGGCCAAAAAAGTCGTCAAGCCAACGCCCCGACCTATCGCTGCTCCCGCACCTGCGCCAACGTATTCCAGCAATACGCCTTACCCATCAGCAGCGCCAGCGCCCGCACCCGTGGTGGCGCAGGTGTGCGCTACGTGCGGCTCGGTCGAGTCTGTGACACCAGTAACCCGCACCACCAAGCCAGACGGCCCCGGCGTGGGTATGGTTGCGGGCGGCGTGGCCGGTGCGGTGCTGGGCAACCAGGTGGGGCGTGGCAATGGCCGCGCTGCGGCCACCGTGCTTGGCGCCATTGGCGGCGGCTGGGCGGGCAATGCCATAGAGCGCAATGTACGCAAAGAAACGGTGTACCAGGTCGGCGTACGCATGGACGACGGCTCGCGCCGCACTATTGAAGTTGCGCAGCCGCCTGCCGTGGGCAGCCAGGTCACGGTCAACGGCTCTACGATTCGTAGCAACGAAGGCGGGGTGTACAACCCGCCAGCCCCGGTCACGCAGCGGGCGCGTTTGCCCCAGCAGCAGCCGCAATACAACCAACAGACAAATTACTAATGCGTTGACGGATGGGGCTTGCAACCCATTCACACTTTCGTAACAAAGCATGCGTATGGTTATGCTTTTTTACTTTAGAGCCAACCGCCATGCCCCAGTCTGTTCTGCCCGCCAGCGTCAATAAAAATACCATTCGCTTGAGCGCCATTGCACTTGCAGCCGCAATGCTGCTGGCAGCGTGTGGCGGCAGCAGTGACAACGCCCCCAACCCA
The DNA here is from genome assembly GCA_031431575.1 of Polaromonas sp. GTDB lineage: Bacteria > Pseudomonadota > Gammaproteobacteria > Burkholderiales > Burkholderiaceae_C > Polaromonas. The sequence goes on along the minus strand of JANPDQ010000161.1, from coordinate 1,509 downwards.
ACGCCACCGACCCTGGGCACAGATATTTCTGTTGGCTCGCTGCGCCTGATTGGCCAGCAAGTGTTGCCGCGCCGCGGTGAGTTTGCTGGCACAGTGGTGGGTGGTTTGTCGGGCATCGACTATGACTCCGTAACCAAACGCTTTATTTTGGTGTCAGACGACCGCACCACCGGCGATTCAGCGGGCGCACCGCGCATGTACTTTGCCAACTTGGCTTACGACGCCACCAGCTTTACTGGCGTGACGTTCACCTCAAGCTTCAGCATGAAGCAGCCCAACGGCAGCACCTATCCAAAAGTGCCCGACCTGTTGACCGCCGACCCAGAAAGCGTGCGCTTTGATCCCATCAGCGGCAATTTGCTGTGGGTCAGTGAAGGCGAGCGCACGCTTGTGCCCGCCACGGCCACAGCGCCTGCGGCCAATCGCATCATCAACCCCTTCATCCGCGAGATTCGCCCAGACGGTACCCACGTGCGTGAGTACACGCTGCCGCCCGTGTTTCAAATGTCGGCGCAAGAAGCCGGCCCGCGCGGCAACGCCGTGTTTGAAGGCTTGACCTTCACGCCAGACCAGTCAAAAGCCGTGGTGATTGCCGAAGGCCCGTTGTTTCAAGACGGCCCCACGCCCACGCTGACTGCGGGTGCGGTCTCGCGCATCACAGTATTTGACCGCGCCAGCGGCGTGGCCAGCGCGCAGTACGCGTACACCATTGACCAAGTGCAGGCCGCACCCGTGCCAGCAGGCCAGTTCACCGTCAACGGCCCAACCGAAATTTTGGCGGTCAGCAACACCAAGTTTTTGGTGCTTGAGCGCAGCTTTTCAGTCGGCGTAGTGGGCAACCAGGTGCGGCTGTATGAAATTGACATTTCCAGAGCCACCAATGTGCTGGCCACCACCACATCGTTGTCAGCGAGCAACCCGGTCGCGGTAACCAAGCGCTTGGTGCTGGATTTTGAAACACTCAAATCACAGCTCGGCGGCGTGGCCAACCTGGAAGGCTTGACTTTCGGCCCGAAACTGGCGAACGGCCGCAACTCGCTGGTCGTGGTGGCTGACGACAACTACCCCACCGCAGATTCGACTACCGACCGCAACCAGTTTCTAGTGTATGAGGTGGTGCCGAAGTAAGCCATTTAATGGCCTGCAGCGTGTATATTTGTATTAAATCGGGCTGTAGCGCAATAAATATAGGTGCTGGCAGCTCATATTTAAATAGCAGTTGATTTGATTGGAACGAGCCACAGCAGCAATGTGCATGGCCTCGTTTTGTTATCGAGTAACGACCCAAGAGGTAAGGGACAGCAGGGCCGCACCTCCTTTTTACGTCGGCTGCCGCTCAAGGGCCGCTGCATGTGCACGTTCGTGGTCGTGCCAGCGTAGCGCGCGGTGGTCAAAATCATTCGCCAAGGTCGGCTTGATGACCTGGAAATACGGCGACACGTCGAAGTCACGCGGCACAAACAGGCTGTGGTGGCGTACATGCAGAATTTCCTCGACACACAGCGGGCA
>JANPDQ010000160.1:0-3920 GCA_031431575.1 Polaromonas sp. | reverse complement strand
TTGACATCACGCCCGATGAGCTGCTGGGCCGCCTCAAAGCGGGCAAGGTTTATTTGCCGCAGCAAGCCGAACGCGCCGCACAAAACTTCTTTCGCAAAGGCAACTTGATTGCCCTGCGTGAGATCGCTTTGCGCCGCACCGCTGAGCACGTTGAAGACGATGTGCGCAGCTACAGGGTTGAAAAATCCATCGGCAGCGTGTGGAACACCGAAGGCACACTGCTGGTCGGCATTGGCCCCAGCGAGGGAAGCGAACAGGCCGTACGCGCTGCGGCTCGGCTGGCGGGCCAGCTCAATGTGCGCTGGCATGCAGCCTATGTTGAAACGCCCAAGCTGCAGCGCTTGGCAGCGCCCGCGCGCGACAGGATTCTGGCAGTTATCAAGCTTGCAGAAGAGCTGGGTGCAACGACGGCGGTGTTGACCCATGCCGATGCTGCGGTGGCGCTGGTAAGCCAAGCCCAGGCGCTGAACTGCGCGACCCTGGTGATGGGCCGCACGCATCTTGGCCGCTGGTCAGAACTTTGGCATGGCCGCGCCACCACGCGGCGCATTGCCCGGCTTGCGCCCGCTTTGACGCTGGTTGAAGTCGGTCAGACCGACAGCGCGCGCAAGTTGGCTGTGGCGGTAAAAACTACGACAGACGACAGCGACATCAGCGCCTGGCAAGCCAGCCTGCCGCGCTATGCCTGGGCTACCGCAGCGGTGGTGGCGGTCACACTGCTGGCGTTTCCGCTGTTCCGGTTTTTCGATCTGGCCAACATCGTGATGCTGTTTTTACTGGCCACGGTACTGGTCGCCGTCAAGCTCGGGCGCGGCCCGGCGGCGTTTGCCGCTGTGCTGAATGTGGCGGCGTTTGACTTCTTTTTTGTCACGCCGCGCTTTTCATTTGCCGTCAGTGATGCGCAATATTTGCTGACCTTTGCCGTCATGTTGGCGGTGGGTTTGATCACCGGGCAGCTCACGGCCGGCCTGCGGTTTCAGGCGAGTATTTCAAGCAGCCGCGAGCGCCGGGCGCAGTCGCTGTTTGAGCTGACGCGTGATTTGTCAGCCGCGCTGATGACAGGGCAAGTCATTGAGCTGGGGCAAGCCGCCTTGCAGCGTGACTTTGGCGGTCAGGCTGTTGTGCTGGCGATGGATGAGAAAGACCAGCTCGCACAGGCCAGCCAAACGCCCAATGATTTTGACGCCAGCGTGGCCGACTGGGCGTTTCGCAACGGGCAGCCAGCAGGCCTGAACACAGCCACCTTGTCGGCGCAGGCGTGGCATTACCTGCCACTCAAAGCCACCATGCGAACGCGCGGCGTACTGGCACTAAAACCTGCCAAGCCGCGCTGGTTGTTGATCCCTGAACAAGTCCAGCAGCTTGACACGCTGGCCCGGCAGATTGCGATAGCGCTGGAGCGGGTGCATTACGTTGAAATTGCCCAGCAGTCGCTGGTACAAATGGAGTCAGAGCGACTGAAAAGCACACTGCTGGCCGCCATTTCGCACGATGTGCGAACTCCGCTGACAGCGTTGATCGGACTGGCTGAATCGCTGCAGCGCGCGTCGCCGCCGTTGCCCGCTTCCCAAGCAGACATTGCCAGTGCCATGACAGCGCAGGCACGGCAATTGAGCGCCTTGGTCACCAACCTGCTGGACATGGCGCGACTGCAAAACGGCAGCGTGAATTTGTGCAAAGACTGGCAGTCCCCGCAAGAAGTGGTGGGCAGCAGCATTCGCGCGGCCCAGCACGCGCTGCAAGGGCTATTGGTGCAAACCGATGTGCCTGCTGATTTGCCGCTGGTGGACTTTGATGCTGCACTGATGGAGCGGGTGCTGGTCAATCTGCTGGAGAACGCCGCCAAATACGGCGCTGCACCGCTCATGATCAGCGCCGCTGTGACAAACGACAAGCTGGTGATCAAAGTGCGTGACCACGGGCCTGGCCTGCCGCCAGCGCTCAATGGCCGCGAAGCTGAATTGTTCGATAAATTCACCCGTGGCGAAGTTGAATCAGCCACGCCCGGCGTAGGCTTGGGACTGGCAATTTGCAAAGCGGTGGTCGAGGCACATCGGGGGCATATCAGCGCGGCCAATGCGGTGGGCGGCGGGGCAGAGTTCACTGTGGTGCTCCCCAGGCGTGCACCGCCAGTCGAGGTTCTGGATTGAAGTGCGCATGAAATACATCTACCGCAGAGGCGCAGAGAACGCAGAGAGCCGCAGAGAACGTATTAGAAAAATAATTTCTTCCTCGTCTTACTCTGCGTTCTCTGTGCCTCTGCGGTGAATGGCCCCGGCTTACCAGACCCGTCGTTAAACTCACCCCATGTCCAGCCCCACCGCAGTTGTCATTGAAGACGAACCCCAAATTCGCCGCTTTGTCCGCACCGCGCTGGAAGCCGAAGGCTGGCAGGTGTATGAGGCCGACAGTGCCAAAAAGGGCTTGATTGAAGCCGGTACGCGCAAGCCTGATTTGCTGGTTTTGGATCTCGGCTTGCCAGACGGTGATGGCCTGGACGTGATCCGCGATGTGCGCGGCTGGTCAGGTGTGCCCATCATCGTGTTGTCGGCTCGCAGCGATGAGCGAGACAAAATTGCCGCGCTGGACGCAGGCGCGGACGATTATTTAACCAAACCCTTTGGCGTGGGCGAGCTACTGGCCAGGGTACGCGCCAACCTGCGCCGACCGCGCAATGCAGCCGGCGATGGCGCTGCGCATGAAGACGATCCGATTTTTAAATTTGGTGAGGTGGCGGTAGACCGCACCGCCCGCATCGTGCGCCGCGCTGGCCAAGAAGTACACCTCACCCCGATTGAATACCGCCTGCTGAGCGTGCTGATGGCCAACGCAGGCCGCGTGCTAACGCACCGCCAGTTGCTGCGCGAAGTCTGGGGGCCGTCGCATGTGGATCAAAGTCACTACCTGCGGATTTACATGGGCCACCTGCGACAAAAGCTCGAAGTAGACCCAACTCAGCCGCAGCATTTGTTGACGGAGACGGCGGTGGGGTACCGGCTGGTGAGCGCCTAAGGTTAATCAAAACTGCTCGGTTTAACCCGTTTTATCTATAAAAAAAGCCTGTAGCGCAACAAATACGGGCGTAAACAGCTATAAATTAAATAGCGTTACTGGGGTTGCTCCAGCACATGCACAAAGCGCCTGTTACCCGGCAAGCGGTACACCGTAAAGTCCCGCAAGTCTGTGGTGGCGATACGGTTGATTTTCAAACGGGTTGCCAAATACACCAGGCTGGCATCACAAAAATCCATTGGCAGGTCTTCATACTTGTCCATCAACGCCCACAGCGCCATCACCGCATCGGCAGGCGGTGACTCAATACGCAAATGCCCCAACGCTTGCGCCTTGGTAGCCCAGGCAAAAAACACCTTCTGCTTGCTGTGCGTCAGCAGCGCACACACCTCGGTAAACACAGCCCAGGTCGTTGTCGTTTGACCGGCGTAGCCAGCAAAAAACGCTTTGCAGCGTGCGTGGTGGTGGTCTTTGGTGTTGAACAGCCCGACGAAGTAGCCAGAATCTGCCAGCGTGTTCATTTGGTCTTGCTGGTTTTGGCTGCCCTGGCCGAGCGCTCAGCGTGCTTTTGCCGAATCGCATCCCGCACCAAAATTTTATGGGGGCGCTGCTCAGCCGCTTCGCGCTTCGCGTTGCTTTTGGAATCAACGCTCTTATCCGCTGCATCGCGCATCACTTCTTCATAAATTTGAAGCGACGACGGCTGTGCGTTGCGATTCAAAAACTCATGAATACTGCGAACGATGACGGCCGATTTTGAGATGCCTTGACGCGCACTGAAGCCGGCAATTTGGTCTTCAATGTCTGTGGGTAGGCGAAGTGAAATAGGCATGAGATGCTCCTATGAGATACATTCGTTGTATTGTATCTCTTTTCTGCTGGAGCCATGATGGCTATGAGCCCGATAA
>JANPDQ010000159.1:0-4479 GCA_031431575.1 Polaromonas sp. | reverse complement strand
GCGCACAGCCAGTAAATTTTGGTACTCGACGCAAACAGCGAGTACACCAGCACCGCCAGCGCCCAAGGGATCACAGTGAGCATCATCCACAGCATATGAAGTACGGAGCGGATCATCGGCATATCAGGTGTTTACCTTAATGGTTTCAAGCGTTTTAGGTGTTTTAACGAATAAATACGAACGCAAGCAGCTACTAAATTAATAGCTACTAAGCTGCAGCTTTTGCGCTGCGCTCCAACAAGTAATCGCTGAACGCCGCCAAATCGGTGTGAAAACGCGTACCCACCGGCAGCCCCTCAGGCTGGCCACCAGCGCGATATTGCAGTGACTTGCCCGTGAGCACCAGGTGCGGCTCGCAACCGGCGCTGCTACCGGCTTGCAGGTCGCGGGTTGAATCGCCAGCCGTCGGCACCCCTTTGAGCGGCACACCAAAGCGACTGCCAATTTGCTCAAACAGGCCTGGCAGCGGCTTGCGGCAGTTGCAGCTTTCTTCAGGGCTATGCGGGCAGTAAAAAACGGCGTCTACCCTGCCCCCAACCGCCGCCAGCATTTTGTGCATTTTGGCGTGCATGGCGTTGAGCGACGCGACATCAAACAGCCCGCGCCCCAAGCCAGACTGGTTCGATGCAATCACCACGTGCCAGCCCGCCTGGTTCAGCCGCGCGATGGCCTCCAGCGCCCCAGGCAGCGGCATCCATTCTTCAGGGGTTTTGACGAAGTCGTCGCTGTCAGAGTTAATAGTGCCGTCGCGGTCGAGTATGACGAGTTTCATTCGGTGGCTTCCTGCGCGCGGCGCTGTGTCCATTGAGTGATGTGCAGAACATTGTGCTTTACCGGATCGAGCATGGCTATCCGCTCCAGCAAAGTGGCTGACGACACCAGACCATCAGCCAAAAGGATGCGAACAAAGTCAGCGTCCTTTTCTCTTCCTGCTGCACACTTGGACGCGACCAGGTCATGCAGATCAGGGCATATCGCGGTAATGTCACCGAAGTACGTAAGCACAGCCCTGCTCATCCAGTCACTTGGCAAACTGGCTGTTTCTGGGCCAACGCCATCCACGTGATACCCAAAAGTGTCGTGAAACGTGGAATGGGCACCGATAGCGCCATCAATCAGATCGGCTTTTTCGGGGTGCAGCGCGGGGTATAGGTCGATTTCAGTCGACACCAGCAAGTCTGCAGGCGGCGCCTCAAGCAGCAGCAAAACAGCCTGACTACCCACCAACACAAAGCTGGTTTCATTAGCTATGGCAGCGCTTGCACGGAGTACGTGTGCCAATTCGTCGCGGTTCATACCGCAATCCCCATGCTTTCGCCGCGAAGTGTGTGCCGCTCGGTCGGTGTCAACACAAAGCCCAACGGCGAGGTGTTGCGCAGGGTGGCCGCATGGTCATCCTCGGCACACACCCGCAGCTGCAAATGGTGCAAATCGCCCTGGAGCAAGGCCTGCCATTCATGCATATAAGGATCTGAGGCGCTTGGGCCGCGTTGCGTTTGCCAGCGCGCTATCGTCTGCAAGGCGCGCTCTACCAAAGCGGGTTGCTCAGCGAGTCGCTCAAAAGCAGCTCGGTGGAAAGCCTGGCTAAATGCGTTTATTTGCTGTTGCGACGGCATGGCTCGATTATCAAGGCGACTGCTTATGCTGCCAGCTTCGACAAATCCGCCACCCGGTTCATGGCGGCGTGCAGTGTGGCTAGCAGGCCGAGGCGGTTCAGGCGCAAGTCCATTTGCTCGGCATTGACCATCACGCCATTAAAGAAGTCATCGACCGGGGTCCGAAGCACCGCCAGGGTTTGCAGCGATGCGGTGTAGTCCCCTGATTCAAACAGTGCGTTTGCCCTAGGAACCACATCGCTCATGGCTTTGTGCAGCGCGATTTCAGCAGGTTCAGTCAAGAGTATTTCGCTGACGTGGGCATCGACCGCATCGCCTTTTTTGAGGATGTTGCTAATGCGTTTGTTGGCTGCTGCCAGGGCTGGGGCTTCGGGTAGGGCTGCGAAGGTGCGGACTGCGGCCAGGCGCTTGGGGATTGAAAACCATGAACCCAACTTTTGCGCATAGATGGCCGCATCCACTTCTGTTGCTGAGTAGCCAGTCTCCTTAAGGTAACCCTTCAATCTCTCAATCAAAAACTCGTCAAGCGCCAAGCTTTGGTCTTGCAGCAGCCCGGCGGGGAACGCTGCAAACGCAGTTCGTGTCAGCGCGTGGAACTGGAGCGGTGAATCTCTCTCGACCAACATGCGCGCAACACCCAAAGCATGCCTGCGCAGCGCAAACGGGTCTTTATCCCCCGTCGGCAAATTGCCAATGCCAAACATGCCCACCAACGTTTCGAGCTTGTCGGCCAACGCCACCACCACACCCACGTCATTGCGCGGCAGCTCATCACCTGCAAAGCGCGGCTTGTAATGGTCTTCAATCGCGTCTGCAACGTCTGCACTCAAGCCGTCGTTCAGCGCGTAATAGCGGCCCATCGTGCCTTGCAACTCGGGGAACTCGCCCACCATGTCGGTGACCAAGTCGGTCTTGGCCAGTTGCGCGGCTTCGGTTACCTTGGCAGCAAGAGTGTCACCGCCCAGTTGTTGGCCAATCGCCTTAGCAATCTCCCGCACACGCTCCACGCGCTCACCCTGAGTGCCGAGCTTGTTGTGGTACACCACCTTGCCCAGGCCTTCAACCCGCGAGGCGAGTGTTTTCTTGCGGTCCTGGTCAAAGAAAAACTTGGCATCGGCCAGGCGCGGGCGCACCACGCGCTCATTGCCGCCGATCACAAAACTTGCATCTTTCGGGGTGATGTTGCTGACGACTAAAAACTTGTTGGTCAGCTTGCCGCCTGCGTCCAGCAGCGGAAAGTATTTTTGATTCGCCTTCATGGTCAGAATCAAACACTCTTGCGGCACATCCAAAAATTCTTTTTCAAATTCACAGACCAGCACGTTAGGCCGCTCGACCAGCGCGGTGACTTCGTCTAACAACGCGCCGTCGTCAATGGCTGTCACACCACCGCCAATTTTGCTGGCAGCCGCTGCAAGCTGGCGAACGATCTCAGCTCGGCGTTCTGCAAAGCTGGCAATCACAGCGCCGTCTTTTGCCAGCGTGGCGGCATAGCTGTCGGCATGCTGCAAAACCACAGGGTCAACCTGCGCTTCAAAACGGTGCCCGTGCGTAGTGTTACCCGCCTTCAAACCCAGCGCCTCAATGGCCACCACATCCGCACCATGCAAAGCCACCAATCCATGCGCCGGCCGCACAAACTTCACGTCACTCCAGCCGTCGGCCAATTGATACGTCATGACTTTAGGAATCGGCAACTTGGCAATCGCTTCAAGCAGCGCTTTTTGCAAGCCCTCAGCCAGCGTTGCACCAGTGACCAAGCTGTCGTAAAACAGCGCTTCGGCCTTGCCATCAGGCGCACGCTTCAAACCCGCAACACTTGAAGCATCAGCCCCAAGCGCCGCCAGTTTTTTGAGCAATGCGGGCGTGGGGCTGCCGTCAGCACCCAAGCCCACCGCGACAGGCATCAGCTTTTGCGAGACAGCTTTATCCGCAGCTTGCGGCAAAACATATGTCACATGCGCAGCCAAGCGGCGCGGGGACGCAAACGAGGTCAAAGCGGATTCAGGCGTTGTCAGCCCCTGCGCCTTGAGCTGGTCAAATAACACCCCTGCAAACGCGTCACCGAGTTTTTTTAAAGCCTTGGGCGGCAGCTCTTCAACAAACAGTTCGATCAGTAAATTTTTTGTTGTCATAAATTGGCTAAGCGTTCAGCTTCTTTTCATCTGGCTTTTTCGGTTCTAGTTGGCTTACCAAGCCTTGGTAGCGCTCAAACAACAGCGCCACGCGCTGCGCATTTAGCGATGCTGTTGCACCTGCACGCCCACGCGAGCTCAAGCCGTAGGCCTTATCAACCAGTTTATCCAGCGCCTGATGGGCAGCTTTCAGGTCTTTAGGCATGAGATCGGGGTCGTAGAGCTGCGCCAGGCTTTTGCCAAGCCTTCCTTTTTGATGCCCTTCACGAACGTCAAGCACGGCCTGCGCAGCTTGCTCCATGCTTTGCTGTGCGCCTAAGTCTTTGGCGTTGCCCGCGTCCAGCTCGGGCCACGGAAAGTTGTTGTACACGATGGCAGCTGAATAGCGATAGTCGCTCTTTAAGCGGCCACAGGTGTAGTGCATCCACGCCATGTGCATGGCGCTGGTCAATACGGCGAAGTGGTACAGACTGGCTTTGGGGATGACATACAACTGATTAGAAGCGATGGTGTTTTTACTTAAAAAAGCAATAGGGATCACATCGCGCCGCTCGGAGGAGACAGTAGGTATCGCAATGTATTTGCCTGTGGGCTGCCTTATTTCGGCAAACTCCATCGGCGTTTGTGCAAGTTTTACTGTTGTGGGGCGGCTACTTTTGCCGCGCCACAGTTTTACTGCTGCTACGCGTCGCTTGATTTCGGGAAAGCCATTGATCTCTTCAGGTTCA
>JANPDQ010000158.1:0-6297 GCA_031431575.1 Polaromonas sp. | reverse complement strand
ATTTTGGTGGAAACCAATGAAGAACTTCAGCCGCTGGCCGTTGCCAAGCTGCTCAAAGCGCTGGTCGACAAAGAGCAGCCGCAACTGGTGATTTTGGGCAAGCAAGCCATTGACGACGACTGCAACCAGACCGGCCAAATGCTGGCTGCGTTGCTGGGCTGGCCGCAAGCCACGTTTGCCTTCAAGGTGGAAGTCGCTGACGGCAAGGCAAATGTCACGCGTGAAGTCGATGGCGGTCTGGAGACATTGTCATTGACATTGCCCGCCATCATCACCACCGACCTTCGCCTGAACGAGCCGCGCTACGTGACGCTGCCAAACATCATGAAGGCCAAGAAAAAGCAGCTAGACAACTTCAAGCCCGAAGACCTGGGCGTTGACGTCAAGCCGCGCATCAAAACCCTGAGCGTGAATGAGCCGCCAAAGCGGAGCGCCGGTATCAAGGTGGCTGATGTTGCAGCGCTGGTGGATAAATTGAAAAACGAAGCCAAGGTTATTTAACCGACGCCTTCAACAAGCATTAAATTTTTTGAGCGGTTGGGCTATCTTGCCGGGCTGCATTTGAACGGAGCACCACATGACTTCTTTAGTAATCGCAGAACACATCAACGCCGACATCAAGCCCGCCACGCTGAACACTGTGACCGCAGCCGCTCTTTGCGGCGGTGACGTGCACGTGCTGGTAGCTGGCCTGAATGCTGGCGGTGCCGCCGCTGCTGCAGCAAAAATTGCAGGCGTTGCCAAAGTCATTCATGTTGAAGGCGAGCATTTTGCCCATGGCCTGGCTGAAAACATGGCGGCGCAGGTATTGGCAATGGCAGCAAGTTATTCGCACATTCTTTTCCCGGCAACTGCCTCGGGTAAAAACATCGCACCGCGCGTTGCCGCCACGCTCGATGTTGGTCAGATCTCCGACATCACCAAAGTGCAAACTCCCGACACCTTTGAACGCCCGATTTACGCAGGCAACGCAATGGCGATTGTGCAAAGCCTGGACGCAACCAAAGTCATCACTGTGCGCACCACGGGTTTTGATGCCGCAGCAACCAGCGGCTCTGCTCCGATTGAAGTTGTCACCGGCCAGGCAGACAGCGGAAAGTCTACTTTCGTCAGCTCTGAAATCGCCAAAAGCGACCGGCCTGAATTGGCTGCAGCCAAGATCATTGTGTCTGGCGGGCGGGCTTTGGGCTCGGGCGAAAAGTTCACTGAAATCATGACGCCACTGGCCGATAAACTCGGCGCCGCGCTGGGCGCGTCACGCGCTGCAGTTGACGCTGGTTACGCACCTAATGATTGGCAAGTCGGCCAAACCGGCAAGATCGTCGCGCCGCAGTTGTATATCGCTGCAGGCATATCCGGCGCCATTCAGCACCTGGCCGGCATGAAAGACAGCAAGGTCATCGTAGCGATCAACAAAGATGCAGAAGCACCAATTTTCAGCGTCGCGGACTACGGGCTGGAGGCTGACTTGTTCACCGCGGTGCCTGAGTTGACCGCGGCGCTTTAAAACCCTTTAACCGCAGAGGCGCAGAGGCGCAGAGAACGCAGAGATCCGCAGAGGCTGAAACATCAAATTTTCTTTCTCTGACTTGTCTTCCTCTGCGTTCTCTGCGCCTCTGCGGTAAATGCCCCCGAATTCAGACGACTCTAGAGACAAAACATGACCTACAAAGCACCCCTCAAAGACATGCTGTTCAACATTCAGCACATTGCTGACATCGAGCAAGTCGCAAAAATCCCTGGATTTGAAGACGCCGGCTTTGACACCGCACAGGCGGTGCTTGAGGAATGCGCCAAGTTCAATGAAGGCGTGCTTGCACCGCTCAACTGGGACGGCGACATCAATCCGTCACGCTTTAAAGCAGGTGTTGTCACGACCACGCCCGGTTTTAAAGAAGCCTTCAAGCAATACGCTGAAGGCGGCTGGCAGGCGCTGCAGCACCCGACTGAATATGGCGGTCAGGGCTTGCCGAAAACCATCGGTGCTGCGTGCGGCGAAATGCTGAACTCAGCCAACATGGCTTTTGCGCTGTGCCCGTTGCTGAGCGATGGCGCGATTGAAGCGTTGCTGACGGCTGGCAGTGATGAACTGAAAGCCACGTACCTCGAAAAGCTCGTCAGCGGCCAATGGACTGGCACCATGAACCTGACTGAGCCACAAGCCGGTTCAGACCTGGCCGCTGTGCGTTCACGCGCAGAGCCGCAAGCTGACGGCACGTACAAGGTGTTTGGCACCAAAATTTACATCACCTACGGTGAGCACGACATGGCCGAGAACATCGTGCACCTGGTACTGGCGCGCGCGTCAGGCGCACCCGAAGGCGTCAAGGGTATCAGCTTGTTTGTGGTGCCTAAATTCATGGTCGGTGCTGACGGCAAACTGGGTGCGCGCAACGATGTGCATTGCGTCAGCATTGAGCACAAGCTGGGCATCAAAGCCTCACCCACGGCTGTATTGCAATATGGGGACAACGGTGGCGCAGTGGGTTACATCGTTGGAGAAGAAAACCGCGGGCTGGAGTACATGTTCATCATGATGAATTCGGCGCGTTACGCGGTCGGCATGCAGGGAATTGCGGTGGCGGAAATGGCTTACCAAAAAGCCGTGAGCTTTTCCAAAGACCGCGTACAAAGCCGCCCGGTTGATGGCTCGGTGAAAGCCCCGGTCACCATCATTCACCACCCCGACGTCAAGCGCATGCTGATGACCATGCGCGCCTACACAGAAGGCTGCCGCGCCATGGCTAGCAGCGCCGCCGCAGCTTATGACGCCAGCCACCACCACCCGGATGTAGAGGTGCGCAAACAAAACCTGGCTTTTTATGAATTCATGGTGCCGCTGGTCAAGGGCTACAGCACCGAGATGAGTCTGGAAGTCACATCGCTCGGCGTGCAAGTGCATGGCGGCATGGGTTTCATTGAAGAAACCGGCGCTGCGCAGTACTACCGCGATGCAAAAATTTTGACGATTTATGAAGGTACCACCGCCATTCAGGCCAACGACCTGGTAGGCCGCAAAACCATGCGCGACGGCGGCGCTACTGCAAAAGCGATTGCCGCGCACATGCAAGCAACTGAAGCCGCATTGCTCAAGCAGGGCAGTGCTGATGCAGTAGCAGTTGCTGCACGATTGAAAGCTGCGCGCACTGCGTTGCTCGATGTGGTCGAGTTTGTGGTGACGCAAACCAAATCAAACCCAAACGCGGTGTTTGCGGGCAGCGTGCCGTACTTGATGTTGGCAGGCAATGTGGTGGCAGGCTGGCAGATGGCGCGTTCGCTGCTGGCGGCGCAAGAGCAAATTGCAAAGGGCGTTGAAGTCGACTTCATGAAAGCCAAAATCACCACTGCCCGCTTTTACGCCGACCACCTGCTGACCAAAGCGCCCGGCATGCGCGACAGCATTGTTGAAGGCGCTAACAGCGTGAACGAGCTGGCGCTTGAGGCGTTCTGACCAGCACGCCTCGGCTCACTTACCTCTTATATCACTACACTTTTAGTAGCTGCTCGCGCCTGATTTTATTGGGCTAGAGCCATTTTTTACTTCAAAACGGCTTTTTTAAGTCAAACGCATGTCAAACCTCCCTCCAATTCTTCAAAACCTGCCTTTCCCGGTCATTGGCTCGCCGCTGTTCATCATCAGCAACCCCAAGCTGGTGATTGCGCAATGCATTGCCGGTGTGGTGGGTTCCATGCCAGCGCTGAACGCGCGTCCGGCTGCGCAGCTGGAAGACTGGCTGGCCGAAATTACTGAAGGGCTTGCCGCGCACAACGCCGCGCACCCTGACCGGCCAGCCGCGCCCTACGCCATCAACCAGATCGTGCATAAAAGCAATGACCGCCTGGAGCACGACATGGCGGTGTGCGAGAAATACAAAGTGCCCATCATCATTACCAGCCTGGGCGCGCGTGAAGACGTGAACGTTGCCGTCAAAGCCTGGGGCGGCATCACGCTGCACGACGTCATCAGCAACGTGTTTGCCCGCAAGGCCATTGAAAAAGGCGCAACCGGTTTGATTCCTGTGGCAGCCGGAGCAGGCGGCCACGCCAGCGTGAAAAGCCCATTTGCCATGGTGCAAGAAATTCGCCAGTGGTTTGATGGCCCGCTGGTGCTGTCTGGCTCAATTTCCACTGGCGGCGCAGTGCTGGCAGCCCAAGCCATGGGCGCTGACCTGGCTTACATCGGCTCCGCATTTATCGCCACGCATGAAGCGCGCGCAGTTGATGGCTACAAAGAAATGATCGTTGCCAGCAATTCAGATGACATCGTATATTCGAATTTTTACACTGGTATTCACGGTAACTACTTAAAGGGCAGCATCCGCAACGCCGGCATGGACCCTGACGCATTGCCTGAAAGCGACCCAAGCAAAATGAACTTCGGCGGCGCAGACGCTGGCGCATCAGCCAAGGCATGGAAAGACATTTGGGGCTGCGGGCAGGGCATTGGCGCGGTCAGCAAAATTCAAAGTACAGCCGATTACGTTGCGCAATTGCGCAGTGAGTACGACGCTGCTAAAGCGCGGTTGTGCTAGTTCATTGACCAGGATTAGTGGTCTTGGCTGCTTGCGCAACGAATACGGGCGCAAGCAGCTACTGAATAAATAGCATTCAAGCCGCCATGACTTCAATGCTTAATGCACTAGCTGCGGCATTCAACTGCTTGTCAAAGCAGCAAAAAGTCAGGTTGCTACCCAGCTGCCTGTGCACGCGCTGGGCGCTTGCTAGTTGCACGCTGTCATAAGCGCGCAAACCAAATTTTAGAGAGAGTTCGCCTGACTCGATCATCAAACCCTCATCAACCCCCAACCTCGAATAGCGCGGCCATTCAGCACGCAATTGCGCAAGCGCAGTGGTTGCAATTTGGGCGTCAACCTGATTTGTGCGCTGCTTAAGCGCCAGCCCCGCGCACAGCTCCGCCCAAGTCAATTGGCTGACGATGACACGGGTTGATTCAGTTGCCAGTTTTTGTATCGTTTCGCTATGTTGTTCGGTCACAAAGAGCTTCATCAGGGCCGATGTGTCGCAAAAAATAATCACCGTAACGTCACCTTGGCCCACGCATCTCTATAACGAGATCGCTCATGCTTTTTCCGTCTGCTGAAGGGGGAAACAACACGGGCAGGGGAAGTGTGAAGGGCTTGGTTGCCAACTGCGCCACCGCGCCAGAGTCAATCAGCCGCTGCATGGCTTCTTCATCGGTCTGGGTTGGCTTTGCGTGCGCCTGGGCCTTGGGCGCGACCAGTTCAGCAACCACTTTGCGGTGTGATGTTATTTGCACCACCTCACCGCGCTGCATGTGGGCAATAGCTTGCGCGGGGTTGGCTTTTAACTCGCGGATGGACACTTGCATGACGATTGCTCCAGCATAAATAGTGGTCACATTTTACGATAAAAGCAGTTTGTGGTCACATCGAGGTCAATTTCTTGCCAATTCACCCGCCAAATGTCGCGCATGGTGGCGCAAGTGGTCGGCCATAAATGTGGCGATGAAATAGTAGCCGTGGTCATAGTCAGCATGTTCGCGCAGCGTAAGCGGTTGCCCTGCTGATGCACAGGCGGCCGCGAAAAGGTGCGGGTGCAGTTGCTCGGATAAAAATTTGTCGGCCAAGCCTTGGTCAATCAGAATTCCTCCGGGGTAGGAAGCTGCTTTGAACTTTTCCATCAAGGCAGTTGCGTCATGCGCTGCCCAGCTGGACTCGTTTGCACCCAAATAGCCGGTGAACGCTTTGCGGCCCCATGGGCATTGTGTGGGTGCACAAATTGGTGCGAATGCTGAAACAGATTTGAAAAGCGCCGGGTGCTTGAGCGCCAGCGTTAACGCGCCATGCCCGCCCATAGAGTGGCCAAAAATTCCGATGCGCTGAGCGTCGATAGCGAAGTGTTGCTTTAGCAGCGGCAGCAGCTCTTGAGTGATGTAGCTTTCCATGCGCCAGTTTTTTGCCCACGGTGCTTGCGTTGCGTCAACGTAAAACCCAGCACCAACGCCAAAGTCCCAGTTTTCAGATTCACGAGGTACGTTTGCGCCGCGCGGGCTGGTGTCTGGCGCAATCAAGGCCAGGCCCAGCTCGGCGGCCATGCGCTGCGCACCGGCCTTGACCATAAAAGTTTCTTCATTGCAGGTCAGGCCTGCGAGAAAAACCAAAGCGGGCACCGGGCCGTGCGCAGCTTGCGGCGGCAGGAAGATGGAAAAGCGCATCGGCAAACCGATCTCTTTCGAGTCGTGGTGGTAAATGCGCTGCTGCCCGCCAAAGCAGACCTGTTCAGAAAGTAAATCTACTTGTGTCGCCATGAATTTCT
>JANPDQ010000157.1:0-27384 GCA_031431575.1 Polaromonas sp. | reverse complement strand
TTGCCACAACCGATGATTAGTACATTCAGCATTTATTTTGATCGCTCCTTAACCTGGCGCTGCCTCACATAGCCCGCCACAACGCGCGGAAAATTTTTAGATTAGCCGACAACTTTCGACCGAAACGTGGCTTGTCTAAACGCTCGCCCACAATGAACGGCACACTCGCGATTTTGTAACCTTTGCGTGCCGCGAAGATCATTAGCTCGGTGCCAATGGAGCCTTGCCGGTCAAAATGACCCAGCGCTTTGTACACACCCATTCGGTATGCCTTCATGCCGCAAAGCGGGTCTGCAATACCAAAACGCGACTTGGTGTACCAGGCAAAAACATGCTCTGCGATGCGGGGGCGCTGGTTGCGCACACCCAGCACCATGTCTGCACCGTCACTCAAGGCATCGACAAACAGGCCTAGCAGCGCAGGGTCGTGTTGTCCGTCAGCGTCCAGCGTGATGATGGCGTCACACGGAATTGTTGAAGCTGCTTTGCAGCCGCTGTCTAGAGCGGTATCGTAACCTTGGTTAGTGGCGTGGCTAACGACCATCGCGCCCGCCTTGCGTGCTACGTCTGCTGTTGTGTCGGTTGAACCATCATCAACCACCACGCACGTTCCGTGGCGCATGGCACCTTTAACGACAGCAGCAATGGTTGCCGCTTCATTGAGGGCGGGGATAACGAGCGCTATTCGAAGTCTGTCCACCGCAGGTGCTCTCCGGCAGGTACGTCTCGCCGTAATTTGCGGCCCACCACATCAGCCAGCTGATAAGGGGCAATTGCGTCGGCTGGGCATGGCCGCAATACCTCTAGCTGGCTTTCCAGCAGCACAGCGCCAGCCGGTATTGGTGTTTTGACCCGAACGGAGCGCCGCTGGACAACAACAGTTTGCTTTTCATTTGCCTCCACCACTTTCACCCCTGTGCCTAAGGCATTTTCAAGTTCTCGGGTAGCTTGCACCATTGCTTTCCAGCTCAAAGGATCCATTGAAAACTTATGGTCAGGGCCAACGCGGGCCGTGTCGTCAGTAAAGTGTTTCTCCACCATGCTTGCCCCAAGTGTCACTGCGCCCAAAACAGTGCTGTGGCCAGGAGTGTGGTCAGACAGCCCCAGCACCAAATCGGGATACATTGAGCGGTAGGTATTGAGAACCTTGAGCTGAATGTAGTGAAAGTTCTCAAGGCTTGCGGTGTAGTTGGTGTTGCACTGCATTAAGCAAAGTTGCGGGTTGATCTGACCAGCAGCCGTCACAGCGCGGTGCACTTCGTCAAGAGTCGAAGCGCCGCTTGCCAAGATGTACGGCTTGCCTTTGCTGGCTATGTACTCGACCATTGCCGTCCAGGTGATGTCTCCAGAACCAATTTTGTAAGCAGGAACAAACGGGTCAATGTGGTCAACCAGAGCCATTGAATAGGGGCTGGTAAAAAACGCAACGCCCGCTTTGTCGCAGGTCTCCTTTAACGACTCTGTCCAGTCCAGGCTTACGCTGGCATCTTTGTAAACGTCGAACACTGGTTTTTTCCAGGCCGATTGGTGGGATGTTTCTCCACTCAACGCCCGGAACCCGCGGTCACTGACGATGGTGTCGGCAGTAAAGTGTTGAAATTTTGCAGCGTCTGCACCAGCTTCAGCGCAAAGATAAATCAGCGCTTTGGCGCGCTCAAGGTCCCCATCGTGGTTGGCTGCGATATCGGCAATGAAATAGGTAGGCGAGGTGCCGCCGATAGTCTTGCTGCCTATTTTTAAGGTCGAATCAAATTTGGGCACGGTAGTCCTTTGCTGATGTCTCTATCTCAGTTTGCAGGGTCGGTAAGCGCAGTTTAAATGTGGCTTCAAAGTGGCGGCTGTCCATACACATATCTTTTGGCCTCCATGCCTTTAACAAGCCCGACTGCTCTGCATTTACCCGGCTGAAACCCGCGCTCGACAGACCTAACGCCCGCGCAAAGGCGAAAGCAAAATCGGCTTTGCTCATTCCCTCGTGAGAGCCTAAGTTAAACACGCCTGAATGGCGGTACTTGATCACTTCAGTGATCACGCTGCACAAGGTTCCCATGTCTAACGGACTAAACCGAACGTCTTCAAAAACTTGGATTGGACGATCTTCCCTTAGTGCTGAAAAGATCCAGTCGGTCAAACTCCGGCGAGTCGCGTGGGGGCTGAAGCCAAAAAAATTGGTTCGCAAGACGGTTGCACCCGCCCGAAGCGCGGCCAGCTCGCCTGCGTACTTTGTAATGGCGTAGTGGTTGCCGGGGCAGGCGTTAGCTTCAAGGCAGGCCGGTGTGCTGTCGTAGACCTGGTCGGTTGATAAGTGCACAAGGTGCGTGCCAGCCTTAGTACAAGCGTTGGCAATGTATTCCACGCTTCGCACGTTTGCCTGCCACGCTTCTTGCGGATGCGACTCACAACGCTCTACATCGGTCATGCCCACCAGGTTAATTGCCACATCGGGGCAAATGCCGCCCGCTACAGCCAATGTGGCCGCCTGGTCTTGCAGGTCAATTTGAATGCCGCCCGTGTGGTTTCGGCCTGCTGTCAATACCTCATGCCCCTGATCGGTAAGGTGCGGCACAAGCCTTGAGCCTAACATGCCGCTCGCGCCAAGCACGAGAATTTTCATGGTCCGGCTTGCAGCGCTTTAAACAACAGCTCTGCCCTGCGCCAATCGTCCTCAGAGTCGATATCAACTACCCGCCAGTGCGGAATGGACATGCCCAGACCAGCGGTGTGCATTTTTTTGTGTTCCAGCCAGGCAGATGCTTTGCCCCAGTAGAACTGACCAGCGTCATGAAAGCTCTTTTCAAGGTCTTGTGTGCGGGTCATTTCAAACTGCGGACTGTAAAGCGACATTTTTCCTGATTCAGAACGCCGCATCGCCCGCTGTATTGGGTGTGCGTAGTCCGTCACTGGGTACACAAAATCAGCATCTGTATCAAGCATCATTTCAAGTGCAGCGGCAATGTCACCAATTGCCAGCAGGGGAACGCATGGATAAATGCAGCAGGCATGGCCTACTTGCCATCCCAGTAAGTTACAGGCTTGTACCGCATGCGCAATGACTGGCACGGTGGGGGTTAAGTCATCGGCAAGATCCAGAGGGCGCGTGAACGGAACCTGAGCGCCTGCTTGCCTGGAAATCTTGGCTATTTCAGCATCATCAGTTGAAACAACCACGCGGTCGAACAAGCCGCTTTGTAGCGCCGTAGCGATGGTGCGGGCAATCATTGGCACGCCAAAAAAGGGTTTCGCGTTTTTACGGGGAATGCGCTTGCTGCCGCCGCGCGCAGGAATGATGGCAATTTTCATGCGCGTCAGTGCTCGGCCGAGCTGTAGGTTGCGATCAAACCTCGCAGCTGTTCAACGCTGAGGTAGTCCGGGTTGCTGCCGCTGTCATAGGCAAAGCCTGGTTCAACAAGCTTTGCCTGCATTTTTGCGCAGTACTGCTCAATGGTGAATGCTCCGGTGGCTGGCAATATTGCGTAGTATTTTCCAAGATCGACAGTGCTTGCGCTGTCACTGGAGGTAATCATTTCTTCATGAATTTTCTCACCAGGGCGAATTCCGATAACTTCCTGCACGCAATCAGGCGCTATTGCAGTTGCGACATCGGTAACGCGATAAGACGGAATTTTAGGAACCAGCACTTCACCACCCCAAGCGTTTTGAATCGCCCACATCACCATTTCCACGCCATCTTGCAGCGAGATATTAAAGCGCGTCATTCTTGGGTCGGTAATAGGCAGCGTTCCGGTTTTCTTCTTTTCCTGAAAAAAGGGAATGACCGAGCCGCGGCTGCCCATGACGTTACCGTAGCGAACAACGCTAAAACGAATATCGCGCTTGCCGCGTATGTTGTTGGCTGCAATAAACAGCTTGTCTGAGCACAACTTGGTAGCGCCATACAAATTAACCGGCGCTGCCGCTTTGTCGGTAGACAACGCTACGACGCGCTGTACGTTGTTTGCAAGGCAGGCTTCAACAACGTTTTGCGCGCCCAACACGTTGGTTTTAATGCATTCAAACGGGTTGTACTCCGCTGCGGGAACCTGCTTTAAGGCTGCTGCATGAATAACAATATCGATGCCTTCGGTGGCCTGATTCAGCCTGGACAAGTCCCGCACATCGCCCAAAAAATACCGCAAGCTTGGCGCACTGTATTTCTGCGCCATCTCATACTGCTTGAGTTCGTCCCGCGAAAAAACCACCACCCGAGCTGGTTTGAAATTCTCCAGAATTGTTTTTACAAACTGCTGCCCAAAAGAGCCTGTGCCGCCTGTTATCAGAATCGATTTATTGTTGAACATGTGTGAGAGGCGTCAAGCGTTTTAATGAGATGATGCGGATAAGCTTTTTTGTTGCATACGGTAAGTTGCCAAGCATATCTGACGCGCCTGAACTTGGTTGCCCGGCGGATTGTAAAAAGCCAACTCCCATTTTATGCATCTGACCAATCCCCGGTAAGCTGAGAAAAACCAAACTGATGCGAACTCGCTACCTGTCCTTTGCAATTGTCTCTGTATTGGATACGCTTTTAGTCCTGCTCTCGTGGTGGATCGCGTTTTGGATTCGATTCAATCTGGAAATTCCTGCCGACTTCGAAGCGCTTGCCCTCAGCAGTGGCCTTGCCATGCTGGTGTGCTTTGCAGCTGGGCTGGCCGCAACAAAGGTTTACCGGCAAGTCTGGCGCTACATCGGGCTGCCAGAGCTACGGCAACTTGCGTTGGGCGTGCTTGTGTCAAGCGTGCTCACCACCATCGCGATTTTGATGCTGCGGTTCCCAAACTTTCCGCGTTCGGTTTTGTTGCTGCACCCGCTTATTGCCCTGGTACTGCTGGGTGCTGTGCGGGCTGGCTGGAGGACTTTGACAGAGCACAACAAGCCTGCATTTGGTTCACGCCCTTTGCTAATTGTTGGCTCATTAAAAGACGCGGCTGACGCACTCAGGGCCTTTAAAGGCTCCAGCCAGTGGCACTGTATTGGCATTGCATCGCCGCTGGCGGCGGAGCAGGGCAGTTACCTCAATCAAATTCCCGTGCTGGGGCTGCCAAGTGCGCTGGTTGAAATTGCACGATCGACAGGTGCTTCAACCGCCTTGATTGCAAGCCCGGCAGGCTCCAAACAGCGCCGTGATGTGCTGCTGCAGTCGTCTGAGGCCGGGCTGACTTTGCTTACCATGCCCAGACCTGACGAGTGGCTGCGCTCTGACGGCAGTAGCCCGCGCAAGATTGAGCTGGAGGATTTGCTTGGGCGCCAGGCAGTTGAGCTGGACATGCGCGGCTTGGCAGCACTTTTCTCGGGCAAAACGGTATTGGTGTCTGGGGCTGGCGGCTCGATTGGTTCTGAGCTGTGCCGCCAGGTTGCGCGGCTGGGCGTGGCGCGCCTGGTGTGTGTTGATTCTTCAGAAATCGCGGTGTACAAGCTTGAGCAAGAGCTGCGTGAAGCGCATCCGCAATTGCGCGGGCTGTACTACACCGCCAATGTGCGTGAGCTTGACCGCTTGCGCGCAATTACGCTTGAGTATGCGCCGTCGGTCGTGTTTCATGCGGCTGCCTACAAGCATGTGCCGTTGATGGAATCGCACAATGAAATCGAAGCTGTGCGCACCAATATTTTGGGCACGTTGCACGCGGCCCGTGTTGCAGGGGAGTGCAAGGCGCAAAAATTTGTGTTGATCTCAACTGACAAGGCAGTCAACCCAACCAACATCATGGGCGCCACGAAACGAATGGCAGAACTGGTGGTGCAAAGTGTGGCGCTTGAGCACCCGGCCACTGATTTTGTGTCGGTTCGCTTCGGCAATGTTTTGGGCTCCAGCGGCTCGGTGGTGCCGCTGTTTTCCGAGCAAATTGCCAAGGGCGGGCCAATCACCGTCACGCACCCAGACATCGTTCGCTATTTCATGACAATCCCCGAGGCGGCACAGCTGGTGCTGCAAGCCGGGCTGATGGGCAACACAGGGCAAATTTTTGTGCTGGACATGGGCGAGCCGATGAAAATTGCTGACCTTGCCCGCATGATGATTCGCCTGTCGGGCAAGACTGAGCAAGATATTCCGTTGTCGTTTACCGGCCTGCGCCCAGGTGAAAAGCTCTTTGAAGAGTTGCTGGCCGACGACGAAACCACCGAACCCACGCCGCACCCCAAGCTTCGGGTTGCCAAAACCTCGGGCCGCCAAGCGGTGCAGATTGCTGCATTAGTGCAGTGGACTGAAGCCGCTGGCCCTGCGCCGGACAGCCACAGCATCAGGCTGTGGCTTCGCGGTCATGTGCCTGAGTATTCATCGCCGCCATGAGGCTGTTCGCGGCAAGTGAGCGTCGTTAAAACGCAATACCCGTACGCTCCAAAATGTCGCTGACCAATTCGAGCCTGACCAGCGGGTTGTCCAACACCATCAGCCGTTGCTTGAGCTCTAGCTGAATCGGCAG
This sequence comes from Polaromonas sp., assembly GCA_031431575.1. Classification (GTDB taxonomy): domain Bacteria; phylum Pseudomonadota; class Gammaproteobacteria; order Burkholderiales; family Burkholderiaceae_C; genus Polaromonas. The sequence goes on along the minus strand of JANPDQ010000157.1, from coordinate 20,965 downwards.
CAACTCGCACCAGCGGTTGGCGACCCAGCCGCAGTCGTCAAGCTGGTAGGGCGCAGGCACTGGCATTTGATCAGCCGGTACGCCCCGGTCTTGCAGCGTTTTGATCAACTTGCCCAGCGCGTTGGCGCATGCCTGCAAATCTTCTGGGACTGGCACTGCAACATCGCTGGGCTGGCGCTCGACGTCTGCAATCCAAAGCCCGTGTTTGAGCTTTTCACGATTGGAGATCTTAAAACGCTGCGCGCCCTCACAACGTATGACCATCAGGCCAGGCTGCGGAACCGAAAATTCAGTGATGGTGGCCAGCGTGCCGATGGCATTGAATTCCTCCAGCGCAAAGCCGTCTCCCGCGGCACGTCTGGCGTCTGTTTTGCGCACTTCAGACCCCTCGGTAAGTGCCACCACACCAAACGGCGCGCCAGTTTTGTGGCACTTGCCAATCATGTCAAGGTAGCGGACTTCAAAAATCCGCAGGGGCAGCAAGCCGCCCGGATACAAAACGGTGCCTAGGGGGAACAGCGGCAGCGAGGACAGAGTGAGAGTGTCTGACATGGTTCACGCTCCTGACGAATAAGAGCAAGTTACGAGATTCTGAAATGATCCCACGAAGTGATTGTCCTGCGGTTTCAGTGGGGTCATTGGCGGCTAACCGCTCAGACGACTGAAAAGCCTGCGGACATCAGATTTTTGCCTATTTTTAGATTAAATCGGCTTATAGCGCAATGGATCAGGGCGCAAGCAGCTATTAAATTTATAGTAAATGTTTGCCCTCAAGCTACCGCATCGGCCGGTTGCCTGAGCAGCATCGCAAGCGTTGTGGCGACGGTTTTGCGCAGCTCTCGGCGGTCACAGATCAAATCAATCGCGCCTTTGGTTTGCAAAAACTCCGAGCGCTGAAACCCCTCGGGCAAAGTCACCCGCACAGTGGACTCAATCACCCGGGGGCCCGCAAAGCCAATCAGCGCCTTTGGCTCGGCAATCACCACATCGCCCATAAAGGCAAAGCCAGCAGACACGCCGCCCATGGTGGGGTCGGTAAGTATGCTGATGTAAGGCAAGCCTTTTTTGGCCAATTTGGTCAGCGACGCGTTGGTTTTGGCCATTTGCATCAGCGACAGCAGGCCTTCTTGCATGCGTGCACCACCCGTGGCGGTAAAGCATACAAACGGCACTTTTTGCTCAATGGCGGTGTGTACGCCACGCACAAAGCGCTCGCCCACCACGCTGCCCATGCTGCCGCCCATAAAGTCAAACTCAAAACAGGCCGCGACCACACCAATGCTGTGTACCGCCCCGCCCATGACAATCAGCGCATCGGTCTCGCCTGTGTTTTCGAGCGCCTCTTTCAGGCGCTCAGGGTATTTGCGGCTGTCTTTGAACTTCAGCGCATCAACCGGCAGCACTTCCTGGCCCAGCTCGTAGCGGCCTTCCGGGTCTAAAAACGCATCCAGCCGCGCCCGCGCGCCAATGCGGTGGTGGTGGCTGCACTGCGGGCACACGTTTTGGTTTTTCTCTAAATCGGTTTTGTACAGCACGGCTTCACAGCTGGGGCATTTGATCCACAGCCCTTCGGGCACGCTGCGGCGCTCGGTCGGGTCGGTCGGCGAAATTTTTGGGGGAAGCAGTTTTTCTAGCCAAGACATTGAATAAATCCTTAGGTGTTTCAGTGACGTTTTTTGCCGCCTGCAGTGCGGGCTTAAACATCTGAAATCAGCGGTACGGCTGCAATTATGCTCTGTGCGCCAGCAGTGTTGCAAAATACATGCATTTTATGCCTTTAGCGCAATAAAAACGGGCGCAAGCTGCTACTATTTCAATAGTAAACTCTGGTTGCAACACGGCAATAAATAGTGCCTAAAGCGGGCCTTAAATCTTGCCAAGGCTGCTCAGTTGGCCTGAGTCAAGTTGCGCCAACAGTTGCCTGAGCACATCGGTACTTTTTTTGTCCTTGGCGGTGTCGAGCGCATCTTCCAGCACGTCCCGAATGTCCTCACCCGTGACCAGCTCCATGTCCCAATCCGGGAACATGCGCTCACGCACTTCATCGCTCACGCTCAGATGCACCACGTTGTTGTGCCGCTTGTCACCGTCGATGGTGGCCATCAGTCGGGTGACGTTGTCGCGCGGGCCTTCCAGCCACTGAAAAAATATCCCGCTGCCAAACACCAGCAGGCCAGTGATGCCCTGTTCAGGGTTTTTTCGCCGCGATATGTCGATGATTCGCGCAACCTCGGCATCGTCCATGCCCGGGCCAGCCTGGCTGCAGTACACCACGTTGTGCAGCAGCGGCAAGGTGTGGCCAGAGTTGGGCTCGTCGCCTTGTGCGAAGGGGTGGGTGCTCATGTTGGTGCTTTCAAATAGCGGTTGCCTTGGTTGCCCGAAAGATGGTGTCCACTGGCAAAGTCGTTGCGCAGAGCATAACTCGCGCTTTCACGGTTCGAAGTCAACGGACGCAGCTAACGGAACAGTGGCGCACTGCTGCGTGAATTTGCTTTAAAAAGTCATGCCCCAAGCCCGCCCGGTTCTGACGTTGCGCTTCTTGAGTCAATCGAATGGTTTTGCTGCTTGATCTGGATGCAGATTTGCGTCGCTCGCTCCCTGACGCTATGTCTTAGGAGTTGCAGCGTCAACACGCCAGTGAATTTTTAACGATTTGCTAATGAGCGATGTAGCCGCTCATTACGTGCGCTAGCCGCGCTCCTTCAAGCCGAGCATCGAACGTGTGAGCAAAGGCGACGGATGCTGCATCAACCAGTTCGTAGCCATAGCAGCTACCGAAAAGCTAGCCGCGCCTGACGTGGAAGATTACTTTCTCAGCCGCGTTACGTGAGCTGACCTGGCAGCGTTTGACCGCATCATGTCCCTTGTGAGCAGTGAGCCGCCGCGTGAGGGGATGAGCGGTAATAAGGTGAGCCTTGTGTGATCGAAATTTAATTGGAGTTTGATCTTGACCTTGACCTTGACCTTGACCTCAAATACTCCCCCTAACTGCTCCTAGCGGCTTGCATCAATCGTTTCCCCACATAAAAAGCCTTGAGCGTTGTCGATGGCGCAAGCGAGGTTCTTGAGACCTTTTTCTTGGGCTTGGCGCCGCAAGGAACTCCGGTCAAAGCCACCTCTGCGATCCTCCCCCAGAATCTCCAGTACGGGCCGCCAGTCTGGCAGCGGTAGCCAGTCGATAAGGCTCTCCGCCACACTATATGTATCAAGACTACGTCTTAGTTGTGCGCGGTCCACCAACAGCCAGGCGATGCGACGGCGTTTTTCAGCTAGGGGCAAGCTAGATTCACCCAGTCGCACAAGGGCTTGCGCCGTCCAGCTTGCGGGAATGCCTTCGGCCTGCAGCGCCTTGAGTGTCGCTTTGTCCAGCGCGAGGACGGCCGTCTGGTAGCGCTCGAAATGGTCGGCGCGCAAAGTTTTCAAGAAACGCTCCAAATCTATGCCGTCGTAGGCGTCCTGCGTCTGGGGCGGCTGCTCTGGCGCTCGAGGGCTTGACTGCATGGCGGGAATACCCTGGCATTGAGTGCCTTCGCCTTCCTCGGTGGTGCACTGCCAGTACAGGGCGTTGTCCAGTTCTGCGGATTCGATGGTGTTGAATGCCAAGCCAGCCGCTGAGGATTGCCAGCTCAGCAAAAACGGCGGGCGGCCTGGCGAATGACACTGGCCTTGCTGCTCACCAACGTGCAGGGCGTAACGCTTGTTAGTTGCCTGGTCGACAACGGGAATTAAACCAGGTACTCCACCGTCTTGGCCCATGCTGGTGGGCAGGCGTTCAATCTGTTGGCCTCGCGGGTTCCAAACCTCGTAGCGGTCAGTCGGGTCAGGGCAAAGGGCGCGGGGATTGACCTCGGGGCCGGTGAAGGAATCCGCCACACCACTGACATAAGGCTCTTCGCGGGAAAAACCGCCCACCAACAGGGCGCATTCAGCTTGGCCAGAAACATCAATCCATTGCACCGTTTCAATGTCGACGCGTGAGTACGGCTCACCGTTTTGCGGAACGACGGCAGCGGTAGTCAAGTCGCGGTACAGCGCAGCCGTCAAGTTGGCTTTGCAATCCGGCTCGACCTGAACCAAACGCGGCTGGGTGCCAACGCGCTTGGGTAAAGTCGTCCGAGTGAATGGCTTCATGGCATCAAGCAACTCGGCTGATGCGCCAGCCAGTTCCCGGGCTAGCAGAGCATCCACTTGGGTCTGGATACCCAACTGGGCCAAGAATTGCAACTTGGCCGTTGCCTCATCCGGGTTGGCGGTACAAGCATACCGCCCGGGGGCCAGTCGGTAGGCTCGCAAAACCATACGGGGAGCCACCTCCCGGATGTCGGTGAAGTGCGTCTCCAGGCTCGGCCAGAGTTGCTTGAAGTCGTCGGCACTTATATCGTTGAGCAGACAACTCAACGCTGTCTCCGCCTGCCGATCCTGGTAGCCCGAGGCAAACAACTCGGGCCATAACTCGGGTTGAATCCCTGCTGCCCAACCAAACCTAGAGGGGTAGTCGATAGGCTTGCCCTGCGTGCGCCAAAAAGCGCGCCAAGTTTCCGGGGCTGCCTTGTAGGTGGCGGTGACTTTTCCATCTCTTACCTCGCGCCCCAACCAACGCAACATGGCGTACAGCTGATCTCGTGATGTTGCCTGAACCGCAACCAATCCGGGCGGTTGCACCGAACGCCGCAGCAGCGCCATACCGTAGTGGGTCTGCAACAGCCGCACCAATTCGCTGCGCTGGTAAGTCTCGGCCAGGCCCAGGGAATCCTGGCCGCCCTGCAGCACTTTTTTGCGCGGGTCAGCTCCGTGTGCTAGCAGCCATTGGGCGGTGGCCACCTGGCCCGCGCGAATCGCGTGGTGCAACAGCGTGCCCAAATGTCGGTAGGCGTTCAAATCGGCACTAGCCTTTCGCTTTTTGGCAAGGTATGCGATCAGCGCAGTTTCACTTTTGGCCTCGAAATCTTCAGCGGGTGGAAAGTCCCACGTACCTTGTTCCGGGCCAGCGCCAGGCATGGAGAGCAAGGCGGCAAAAGCCTGATCTGTCTGCTGCCCCGAAAAACCTAAAGCAGGCTGGCTCAGCCACAGAAGCAATACGGCCAGACCCGTCAAAACCGCCCGATGGATGCGCTGGTGCGGCCAGTTAGGTGAACGCATTTGCAGTTTTTTTGTGGATTGAAATCTGTTGCGATACCCAATCAAGAATCCAGCGCCACCCGAATCTCTGCCAGAAAGTTGTGCGCTACACCCGCCACTTTCTCACGCGGTGCGTTTTCAATCAGCTGGATGATCTTGCTGCCAATCACCACGGCGTCTGCCACCTTGCCCACGGCTTTGGCCGTGGCCGCGTCGCGTATGCCAAAGCCTACCCCGACCGGGATGCTGACGTGCTGGCGAATGCGAGGCAGCATGGCTTCGACTGCGCCTGTGTCGAGGTTGCCAGCGCCTGTCACGCCTTTGAGGGACACGTAGTACACGTAGCCGCTGGCCACGCGCGCCACCTGGGCCATGCGTTCGTCTGTGCTGGTGGGGGCCAGCAAAAAGATCAGGTCCATGTTGTGGGCGCGCAGACTGGCGGCGAAGGCTTTGCATTCTTCTGGCGGGTAGTCGACGATCAGCATGCCGTCTACGCCTGCGGCTGACGCGTGTTTGATGAAGCTGTCAGCGCCGTTTTTGATCTCGTAACGCTCGACCGGGTTGGCATAACCCATCAGTACGACTGGGGTGGTTTTGTCTTGCGTTCTAAAGGCTGTCACCATGTCGAGCACCTTGGCCAGGCCGATGCCGAGTGCCAAGGCTTTTTCACCGGCTTTTTGAATCACCGGGCCGTCGGCGCTGGGGTCTGAAAAGGGGATGCCGAGCTCAATCACATCGGCCCCGGCACCGACCATGCCATGCATCAGGTCGGGCGTGACATCCGCATAGGGGAAGCCGGCCATCACGTACGGAATCAGCGCGGTTTTGTTTTGCGCTTTCAGCTTTGAGAAGGTGGTGTCAATACGGGTCATTTTGCAAACTCCACAACTTGCTCGCCACCTTTAACCGATTGGCCTTTGCAACTTGGACGGCAATAGAAATCGGCGTTGCTCAGGTCGGCCACCGTACCGATGTCTTTGTCGCCCCGACCTGACAGGTTGACCAATATCGACTGGTCAGCGCGCATGGTTTTAGCCAGCTTCATGGCGTAGGCAATGGCGTGTGCTGATTCAAGCGCCGGGATGATGCCTTCGGTACGGCAGGTGTAGTGAAAGGCGTCGAGCGCTTCCTTGTCGGTGATGCCGACGTATTCAGCGCGGCCGATGTCTTTTAAAAATGCGTGCTCAGGGCCAACGCCGGGGTAGTCCAGGCCTGCGCTGATGCTGTGGGTTTCTGTGACCTGGCCGTCATCGTCTTGCAGCACATAGGTGCGGTTGCCGTGCAGCACGCCGGGCAAGCCGCGCTGCAGGGACGCGGAATGTTTGCCGCTGTCCATGCCGTCACCAGCGGCTTCGACGCCGATCAAACGGGTGTTTTCATAGGCAATGTAGGGGTGAAAAATACCCATCGCGTTGCTGCCGCCGCCCACGCAGGCAATTACGGCATCTGGCTGACTGCCTCCAGTCATGCCGGGCATTTGTGCAATGCATTCGTTGCCAATCACGCTTTGAAAGTCCCGCACCATCATCGGGTAAGGGTGCGGCCCCGCGACTGTACCGATGATGTAGAAGGTGTTGTCGACGTTGGCCACCCAGTCGCGCATGGCTTCGTTCAGCGCGTCTTTCAGTGTTTTGCTGCCCGATTCCACCGGCACCACCGTGGCGCCCAGCAGCTTCATGCGGTACACGTTGGGGCTTTGGCGCTTGACGTCCTCACTGCCCATATACACCACGCATTCGAGCCCGTAACGGGCGCAAATGGTGGCGGTGGCCACGCCGTGCTGCCCAGCGCCGGTTTCGGCGATCACGCGGGGTTTGCCCATGCGTTTGGCCAGCATGGCCTGGCCGATGGTGTTGTTGATTTTGTGCGCGCCGGTGTGGTTCAGGTCTTCGCGCTTGAGGTAAATCTGCGCGCCGCCTTGTTCACGGCTCATGCGGGCGGCATGGTAAATCGGGGAAGGGCGGCCTACAAAGTGTGCCAGCTCGTACTGAAATTCTTTTAAAAATTCAGGCTCGTGCTGGTATTTTGCGTAGGCTTCTTTGAGTTCGGTTAATGCGTGGGTCAGGGTCTCTGATACAAAACTGCCGCCGTAAACGCCGAAGTGACCTTTGAGGTCAGGCTGTTGGTACTCGTACATTTCAAAAGCTTTCTTTGCGGGCTGCGCCGCAAACTTCAATTTTTAAGTTGGTCGTCGGCAGCGCGAACGGCTGCGACAAATTGACTGATCAGCTCGGGGCTTTTGATGCCTTTTGAGACTTCAACGCCCGAGCTCACATCGACAGCCAGCGTTTTACCGCGTGGCCGGACTTGCAAAATGCCATCGCCCACGTTTGCAGGTGTGAGTCCACCAGACAAAACGAGGTGAGCATTGACGCTTGGAGGAAGCAGTGACCAATTGAATGTTTTTCCGCCGCCGCCAAAACCTTCGACATGCGCGTCTAAAAGAATGGCTTGGGCTGAGTTGAAGTCTTTTGCGTATTTTACGAGATCGAAATTCAGAGGGACGTTTGGGGTTTCTGCTTGAATAGGGATGCGCGCCGCTTTCATGAACGGCTGGCCAATTTTTAGGCACTCATCAGGTGTTTCATCACCATGAAATTGCACCAAAGCGCCCTGAATTCGGGCGCAAGCAGCTATTATTTCAGTAGCACTTGCGTTGACGTACAGCAGGACGGGTGTGACAATCGGTGGCAGGCGGGCGGCCAGCTCGGCCGCGCGCGCTGGCCGCTGACATAACGCGTGCTGGGCTCGTACAGCACAAAGCCCACCGCATCAGCTCCGGCTGCAACGGCGGCATCAATGTCTTGTTCGCGGGTCAAGCCGCAGATTTTGATTCTCGTTCTGGTCATGGAAGCCAATCATAGGCCGCCGTCCGGTTGGGCAAGCCGTACTCTTCTTCATAAACTGGCCCTAAAAAGTACAAACCATCCGGTGAAAAGGTGGGCGCTGCCGCATCACGCCTTCTAGCCGCCACCACCTCGGCCATCCACTCAGGCTTTTCAGAGCCCTGGCCGACCGCCACCAGGCAGCCCATGATGTTGCGAATCATGTGGTGCAAAAAAGCATTGGCCTGAAATTCAAAGCGCCAGTACGGCGAACCAGACTTCTGTGTGATGTCTATGCGCTGGATATTTTTGACAGGCGATTTGGCCTGGCACTGCGCTGCGCGAAAGGATGAGAAGTCGTGCTCACCTAACAGGTATGCAGCGGCGCGGCGCATGTTGTCGCCATTCAGCGGGCGGTAAACCCAGCCCACCCGGCCCGCTTCAACACTGGGCCGAACTGGCGACTCAAGCACCACATACGCATAACGCCGGGCAATCGCACTGCCGCGCGAGTGAAATTCATCTGGCACGACCCGCGCCCATTGCACGGCAATGTCTAGCGGCAAAAAGGCATTGGTGCCGCGCACCCAAGATGCGGTTTCGCGTTCAAGCAGGGTGTCAAAATGCACCACCTGCATCAGGCCGTGCACGCCTGCATCGGTGCGGCCAGCGCAATTGACCCGAATGGGTTGAAGGCTGAACTTAGCGAGTGCCAGTTCCAGTTTGTCTTGAATGGTGTTGCCCGAGAGCTGGCTTTGCCAGCCCTCGTAGGTGCTGCCGCTGTAAGTTACACCCAGTGCTACTCGCAAAAGGGCGCTACATCAGGGAGTTAAGAAACGCCTGCGCTTTGGTTTTAAGTGCGCCATCGGCCTGAGCCACAACCTCATTGGCCAACGAGCGTGCGCCGTCCGGATCGCCCAGCGCTCTGAACTCTTCGGCCAAAGCAAATTTGGTCTCAAGCGGCCCGGCTGGCGCAGCAGCCGTGGCGGTTTTAGACAAGGCAGCCCCAGTTGTTGGAACTTCCAGATCGAGAGACAACGAACCCATGTCGAATTCCATCATGCCGCTGTCAATCATCACGGGTGGTGCCGCTGTAGTGGCAGACTTGATGGCCACCAAAGGCTGCGTAGATGAGAAACTCGCGCCCGCTGCCGTAGGTGCCGCTACCTTGATAGCCATCGGCTGGGTTGCAAGCTTGATGTCGTCGAAGTCCATACTGCCACTGTCAAACGTAGGAGTTGGCTCCATATCCATATCCATGGAGATGGTCGGTGGCACTGCAGACGCCGTGAAGTTGCTGGCCGTGGCGCCTGTGGGTTCCACTTTGGCAGCAGTTGCCGCCGAACGCGTCAGAGCAAGTCTGTCGCCCGCTGAAAAGTCAAGATCCAGATCAAAATCTACATCGTTCGGGGCAGAGTCCTTAGTCGCTTCGTTCACCGGGTGCGCAACTGGAATGGTGTCGCTTCCAAAAGCAGCAGCGAGTGCTGCGCTTTTTGCCATTGCCGTTGGTTGCAAGGGCGCCGGTCTACCGCCCGGCTTGTACAGAGTGTTTCCAGGATCGATTTCAGCGCCAAGTTCACTGATGTAACTCCACTCCGGCCCATTGCCTTCCGTTAGGTTAAATGCTTCGGTTGCGATGGACTCAAGGCTCTTGGCGTCGCGCCTTTTAGAATAAATTTCTGCGAGCTTGGCATGTATTGCAACGCGCGCAGGGGTACTGCGCAAGGCTTCTTTTAGAATCTCTTCGGCCTGCAAATCGCGACCGTAGGCCAGATAAACATCGGCTTCCGCAACGGGATCGACATCACCGGCGGCATCGAGCTGGCTTGGCGAATATACGAGCGAAGAGCCGCTTGCGGACGATTCACTGGTGTCCACCCGTTGCCCACCGCTTGCACCGAAGAAAGAATCTGGCTGCAAACGGCTTTCTAAAAACGAGCTGTCTACAGCAGCGGGGTTATTTTTCTTTTTACGTTGATAGAAAACCAAACCACCCAAAAGCACCAGCAAACCACCAAGCGCTGGCAAGGCGAATTCGTTGCCGATCAGTTCGTCGATAAAGCTCGGCTGGGGCGGCGGCGGCGGTGGCGAAACTACTGCTTTTTTGGCCGGAGCTGGCGCAGCTGCACTGGCGACCGCCACCGCTGGTGCCGCTATACCGGAGGCTACAAGTGCTGGAGATGTCACGCTGGTGCTGGTGCCTACCACAGCGGTGGGTGAAGCTGACAGCACCGCACTGGTGGAAGTGGTTGCCGCAACGGCTGGCGCTGAGGCTGCCGCTAGCGGCACCTCCACAGCTGGCTTGCTGGCGCTTGCAAACAAAGCCGGAGCAGACGCAACTTGCACTGCTGGCCTTGCCGTTGAGGCTGCCGTTATTGGTACGGCCGGCACGACGGGTACGGCTGCTGGCAGAGGTACAGAAACGCCCGGGGCTTTGGCGGCACTTGCCGGGCCTGCAGAAACCGTTGCCGTCGGAGTACCGGTAAGCTTTTTGAGGTCCCCGATATTTTTAGACAACTCGGCAACGCGGGTCGACTCGGCAAGTGCTTGGCGATCCTTGGCAATCTTTTCTTCGGCTAAAGCCTTGCTTTGAACTGAACCCTTGGAGAGCGTTAATTTATCTGGCGGCTTCGCGCTAGAGACGTTGTCGTCCACCTTAGCTTGTAACTTGCCACCCGCCTTGCGGTCCGCTTCGGCAACTTGTGCAGCGGGAGCGCCTTCAGCCAGCTTGCGACGGAAATTGTTGAAGTCTTTTGACTGTGCGAGGATGGTTTGTGAAGCTTGCCCGGCAGAAGTAGCTGCTGCGGTTTCCTCAGAGGGCAAGTCAAGCACTGCACCTGATTTCAGGCGGTTGATGTTGCCGCCGATAAATGCGTCGGGGTTGCTTTTGAGCAATGCCACCAGCATTTGATCGAGGGAAACGCTGGCGGGCTTGTTTTGCCCTGCAATTTTGCTGGCGGTATCGCCCGCCTTGACGGTAACCTGTTGCCCATTAGCTGGTTGCTTTTGCGCTGACTCGGCTCTTTGCCTGGTTGGTTTTGCCATTGGTACTGGCCGAACGGACGGGGTCTCTGCTGCCGGTGCAGGCGCTGTACTTCGCAATGGTGACGGAATCGGCCTTGGCGAACTGCCTAAGGTAGGCGCTGCGGATGGCCCGTTCGCCTGCCTCAGGTTGGGCGGGTCAAACAACATGGTGTAGTCGCGTACAACACGGCCAGACGCCCAATTCGCTTCTACCACCAGATCTACAAAGGGCTCAGTGACAGGCCTTGGGCTGCTCACGCGTAAAAAAGAACGCCCATCTGGGCGTTTTTGCAGGCTTATCTGTATGCCGACCACGGTTGCCGAATATTCAAGGCCAGCGGCTTTGAAGGCCTCTGACGATGCAATTCCCACCCGCAAACTACCGGCCTCTTCCGCATTGATCTCTGCAATGTCAATTTCCGCGCGCAGAGCTTCTCCGAGTGCTGATTGGACCGTTACACGGCCCAAAGCCAGTGCGTGGGCTTCAATACTTGCCAAGCTGCCTAGCAACGCAACGGCGCTGGCTATTACGCTAAAGGCACCAAACCGCCAACTGATGCGATGAGTCATGGTGTTTAGAGCCTCCTGAGCCCGGTCTGTGTGTAACTTTGTTTTGCTTGAGCGCACAAAAAACCTCAATCCAAATTTTTGAAAATCAACCTTAACATCAAGGTGTTACGCTGACAAGCTAAGAGATCACTTAAGTGTTTTGCGTACTAATTTGATGCAACTAAGCACTTTTAATTGTTGTCTCGTGGCAACGGGTTAGCTATATTGGTTACTGATTGAAACACTTACGCACGCTGCGCGTTGCGCGTTTGCAGCACACCAGACACAGGACAGTTTTCACGCCTCCAGCAAAATTCGCAGCATTCGGCGCAGCGGCTCGGCAGCGCCCCAAAGCAGCTGGTCGCCGACCGTAAATGCACCCAAATATTCAGGCCCCATCGCCAATTTGCGCACGCGGCCAACGGGAATGGTCATCGTGCCAGTCACTGCAACAGGGGTGAGGTCTTTGATGGTAGCTTCGCGCGTGTTGGGCACCACTTTGACCCATGAGTTGTCAGCCGCAATCATGGCTTCAATATCTGCCAGTGGCACATCTTTTTTCAGTTTGAAGGTCAACGCCTGGCTATGGCAGCGCATGGCGCCAACACGTACGCAAAAGCCATCGACCGGGACTGCGGGCACAGAAAAGCCCGGGCCTTGCCCCAGGATTTTGTTGGTTTCAGCGCCTGCTTTCCATTCTTCCTTGCTGCTTCCGTCGCCCAGGTCTTTGTCAATCCATGGGATCAGTGAGCCGCCTAGGGGCACGCCAAAGTTAGCTGTCTCGCCAGCTGACAGGCTGTGTTGCCTGGCCAGCACACGGCGGTCGATTTCTAAAATGGCTGATTTCGGGTCATCCAGCAGTGCTTTGACTTCGCTATTGATCGTGCCAAATTGCGTGAGCAGCTCGCGCATGTGCTGCGCACCGCCGCCAGATGCGGCCTGATAGGTCATGGACGTCATCCACTCAACCAGCCCGGCTTTGTAAAGCGCGCCAACGCCCATCAGCATGCAGCTGACCGTGCAGTTGCCGCCAATCCAGTTTTTGCCGCCTTTGGCTAAAGCGGTTTTGATGACTGGCAAATTCACCGGGTCCAGGATGATGACGGCATCACTGTTCATGCGCAGGGTGGATGCTGCGTCAATCCAGTGGCCTTGCCAGCCCGCAGCGCGCAGTTTGGGGTAAACCTCGGCAGTGTAGTCACCGCCTTGCGCGGTGATGATGATGTCGCATTTTTTCAATGCGGCAATGTCCATCGCGTCTTTGAGCGTGGTTTCGTTCTTGGCTTGTGCCGGGGCTTTGCCGCCTGCGTTGGAGGTGGAAAAGAAAATCGGCTCGATCAGCGCAAAGTCGTTTTCCGCAATCATGCGGTCGATCAGTACCGAGCCGACCATGCCGCGCCAGCCAACCAGGCCAACCGTGTTTTGAGAGTTTTTCATGTGTGTTGCCCTTTTCAAAAAATGTTTTGAAGTCCGGCTCGTCTGGCCGGATGGGCGCGACGAGACGGGCTTGCTAGCCTTCGGTGCCTGTCGTTTTAATGGATGTCTGAATTGGATTCATGTCTGCATTGTAATCAGCCCAAAGCTTTCACTACGGCGTTGCCCATTTCAGCCGTGCCAACTTTGGTCATGCCGTCGCTGTAAATGTCTGGTGTGCGCAAGCCTTGCGTCAACACGGCATCGACCGCTTTTTCAATCCTCAGCGCAGCTTCCGGCTGGTTCAGGCTGAAGCGCAGCATCATGGCGGCACTCAAAATGGTCGCCAGAGGATTGGCCACGCCTTTGCCTGCAATGTCAGGCGCGCTGCCGTGGCTGGGCTCGTACAAGCCCTGGTTTTTGGCGTTCAGGCTGGCAGATGGCAACATGCCGATGCTGCCAGTCAACATGGCGGCAGCGTCAGACAAGATGTCACCAAACATGTTGCCAGTCACAACAACGTCAAACTTTTTTGGCGCCTTGACCAGCTGCATCGCCGCGTTGTCCACGTACATGTGGTCCAGTGCTACGTCGGGGTACTGACCTCCAACCTCGGTCACTACATCTTTCCAGAGCTGAAAGGTCTCCAGCACATTGGCTTTGTCGACACTGGTGACACGTCCTTCGCCGCCTGAAGCTTTGCGTTTTCGGGCAGCTTGAAACGCCACATGCGCAATCCGCTCAATCTCCGGCCGTGAATAGCGCATGGTGTCAAAGGCTTCTTCGCTACCGGGGAAGTGCCCGTCACTAGCTACTCGCCTGCCGCGCGGCTGGCCAAAGTAAATATCGCCTGTCAGCTCGCGAATGATGAGAATGTCCAGGCCGCTGACCAGTTCGCGCTTCAAGCTCGACGCATCAACGAGCTGCGGGTAGCAAATGGCCGGGCGAAAGTTGGCAAACAGGCCGAGGTTTTTGCGCAGGCCCAAAATGGCTTGCTCGGGGCGCAGAGGGCGGTCAAGCGTGTCGTATTTCCAGTCGCCTACGGCGCCGAACAAAACGGCATCAGCCTCCTTGGCCAGCTTTAAAGTCGCGTCGGGCAGGGGGTGGCCAAAAGCCTCGTAAGCTGCGCCACCAACGAGCGCGCTCTCGGTTTCAAACTTTAGGTCCAGAGCGTTTAAAACCTTGACGGCTTCCGCGACGATTTCTGTGCCGATACCGTCACCTGGCAATATTGCAATTCTCACTTTCAATCCTTCTCAATTCAGTAGTGTGCCAGTCGCTCGACCAGTGCGTGTTCACAGGTTTTAAACATGACATAAAAAGCAATCGCACCATACGCGCTTGCGACCAGTTCAAACAATTGCCAAAGGCCACCTTCCATGATGGCATCCACACCATGATCGGTTAAAAACCGAATGTTGGCAGCAAAGATCTGAACCAGGTTGAGTGACAGCAAGCCAAAGGCAACAAAAGCCACGCCCATCAGCAGAAATGTGACCACCCAGTGGCGCACCATCCATTTGAACAAGCTGCTCTGGTGGTTCGCACTCATACCGTGTGCGCAAGCCACGGTTTGGTCGCCAAGCGCTCCGCTTCAAAGGCCTTGATTTTGTCACTGTGCCGCAGCGTCAAGCCAATGTCATCCAGCCCGTTGATCAAACAATATTTGCGAAACACTTCCACATCAAAAGGAATTTCTTCGCCCTGCGGTTTCACAATCACCTGGCGCTCAAGATCAATCGTCAATTTGTAGCCGGGGAAGGCCAGCGCTTCATCAAACAAGGCTGCCACTTGCGCCTCTGGCAGCACGATGGGCAGCAGGCCATTTTTAAAGCTGTTGTTGAAAAAAATGTCGGCATAGCTGGGCGCAATGATGGCCCGAAAGCCAAATTGGTCAAGCGCCCATGGCGCGTGTTCACGCGACGAGCCGCAACCAAAGTTTTTACGCGCCAGCAGCACTGATGCGCCCTTGTAGCGTGGCTGGTTCAACACAAAGTCAGGGTTCGGTTTGCGGCTTGCCGGGTCTTGCCCCGGCTCACCGGGGTCCAGGTAGCGCCAGGTATCAAACAAATTGGGGCCAAAACCGGTTTTGCGAATCGACTTTAAAAACTGCTTCGGAATGATCGCGTCGGTGTCGACGTTTTCCCGGTCCATCGGCGCGACCAGGCCGGTGTGTACGATGAATTTTTGCATTATTTCTTCGCTGCTTCTTCCAGCACAGAGCCCGCTCTTTGAACGTCTTGGCCCACGCCTTTGACGGTATTGCAGCCTGTAAGCAGGAGGGTCAAGCTAACGATCAGTGATGCGAAAGTGATGGATTTCATGGGGTTCTCCTTTTAAACAACATACTAACGGGACTTTTTTCAAGAACGCTGCGGAACTGCCTTTGCCAGGCCGCCAGCGTTGCCCCTGCAAGGGGAAGGGCGAAGACGCGCGTTGTGCGCGAAGACCACGGGGCGTTCGTCATATTCGGCGCACATCAACAAAATGCCCATGTACTGCAGCCGCAGCAGCCATCGCCGGGCTGACTAAATGCGTTCTGCCGCCCGCGCCCTGTCGGCCTTCAAAGTTGCGGTTGCTGGTACTGGCGCAGCGCTCGCCCGGTTCCAGCTTGTCGGCATTCATGGCCAGGCACATGCTGCAACCGGGTTCGCGCCACTCAAAGCCTGCAGCCTTGAAGATCAAGTCCAGGCCTTCACGCTCGGCTTGCTCTTTGACCAGGCCTGAACCCGGTACCACCATAGCCAGCTTGATGTTTTTAGCGACTTTTTGGCCAATTTTTTTGACCACCGCTGCAGCTTCGCGCATGTCTTCAATCCGGCTGTTGGTGCAACTGCCGATGAAGACTTTGTCAACGTACAAGTCGTTCAAGGCTTTACCGGGTGTTAGACCCATGTAGGTCAACGCGCGCTCGATGGCGTCGCGTTTGTTGGCGTCTTTTTCTTTGTCAGGGTCGGGCACGATGCCCTCAATTGACAGCACCATTTCAGGCGATGTGCCCCAGGTCACTTGCGGCAACAACTGGCTAGCGTCCAGCTCAACGGTTTTGTCGAATACCGCGCCTGCGTCTGACTGCAAGGTTGACCAGTACTTGACGGCCATGTCCCACTCAACTCCAGTGGGGGCAAGCAACCGGCCCTTTACGTAGTCGATGGTTTTCTGGTCTACCGCCACCAGACCGGCGCGCGCACCAGCTTCAATGGCCATGTTGCACACCGTCATGCGGCCCTCCATGCTCAGCGCCCGGATGGCTGCACCGGCAAACTCAATGGTGTAACCGTTGCCGCCCGCCGTGCCAATTTTGCCGATGATGGCCAGCACGATGTCTTTGCCAGTGCAGCCCAGTGGCAGCTTGCCTTCAACTTTAATCAACAGGTTTTTGGCTTTTTTAGCCAGCAGTGTGTTGGTGGCCAGAACGTGCTCGACCTCGCTGGTGCCAATGCCGTGCGCCAATGCGCCAAAAGCGCCGTGGGTAGACGTGTGCGAGTCACCGCAAACCACCGTCATTCCAGGCAGGGTCGCGCCGTTCTCAGGCCCCATCACATGTACGATGCCCTGGCGTTTTGACAAGAACGGGAAGAATGCCGCAGCGCCAAATTCCTTGATGTTTGCGTCGAGTGTGGTGATTTGTTCTTTGCTGATCAGGTCGGTGATACCGTCGTAGCCCTTATCCCACCCAGTGGTCGGAGTGTTGTGGTCAGCCGTGGCCACAATGGAGCTGATACGCCAGACTTTGCGTTTGGCTTCGCGCAGGCCTTCAAACGCTTGCGGGCTGGTGACTTCATGCACCAGGTGGCGGTCAATATAGAGAATCGACGTGCCGTCTTCTTCAGTGTGAATGACGTGTTCGTCCCAGATTTTGTCGTAGAGGGTTTTGGCCATTTTGTCGCTTTCGTGAGCTTTGTATTTTAGGCGTTCACTGGTGGTGGTGATGGGGATTTTGTGCCTCAGCCCCGTGTTATTACACCGAATAGGCCTCTAGCTCAACAAAATAGGGCGTAAGTAGCTACTAAAAATATAGCGGCTATGAAAGTCCGGCTAAAAACGCGGTAATAGCCGTCAATGCCGTCTCCGGCTGATCACGGTGCGGTGAATGCCCGCATTGCTCTAGCTTGAGTTGCACGGCGTGCGGCGCGACCAATGCAATTTCATCCAGCTGGCGCATGGTGCCGTAAGCATCGCCCTCGCCTTGAATCAACAAAAGCGGTGCGGTGATCTGGCGACATTCTTTGCGAATGTCAAAACTGCTGCCAAAGCCTTTGGGACCGCTGGACAGCCACACATCGTTCCACTGCCAAAAAGCGCCGTCTACATCTGCGTGGTGCCTCGCAAGTCGGCCTCGCAGGTTGCCTGATTCAAAGGCAAGCTTTGCCTCGGCAATGGCGCTCAGAGCAACAGCTTCAATCACCACATGCGGGGCCATTGCAACACAGGCGACAGTTGGGTGCCTGCTGGCGTAAAGCAGGGCAATGGTTGCCCCGTCTGAATGGCCCAGCAGCACCGGGTTTGCAATGCCGAGCTGCGCCAGCAGGGCGGGCAAAACGTCAAAGGCTTCGCGGTGCATGTAATTGGGTTGCAGGGTGTTGCGGCCGGGCGGCGCGGGGTCTGATTGGCCATAGCCGAGGCGCGAATAAACAATGCCTGTGCGCTGCGTGCCATGGCACACCGCCAGCGGCCAGTCCAGGCCACGCTGCGTCCATGCTCTGACGCTGCCCAGGCCTTCATGCAAAAAAACAATTGGCGAAAGCGCCGCACTGCCTGCAATTTTGCGCACTTCAAGCTGCTGGCCATTTATGTATAACAAACCCATTTTGGTGATCGTACAAGAGGCGTTATTCTTATACCCATGAACAAGCTCTTGGACTCATTTTGGCGCGCGGCCGTGTACTGCCTGCACCCGCGCGTGATTGCGCTATCGGTGTTGCCGCTGGTCATCATGGCTGCCATTGCATTGGGCTTGGGGTACTTTTTTTGGGATGACGCGCTGACGCAAATTCGCGCTAGCCTTGAAAGTTTTGAGATGCTGGGCACCACGGTGCGCTGGCTAGAGACGCTGGGTCTGGGCAATTTACGGCTGGTGCTGGCGCCAGTAGTGCTGCTGTTTTTGGCCATTCCGGTTATCGTGATTGTGTCGCTTCTATTTGTGGCCGTTTTCATGACACCCGCCATGGTGGCGCTGGTGGCTGAGCGGCGTTTTGCAAAGCTCGAGCGAAAAAAGGGTGGGTCGATGTTGACCAGCGTGTTGTGGTCATTAGGCTCAACGCTGGTGGCGGCTGTGGCACTGGTTTTGTCTATTCCGCTGTGGCTGGTACCGCCGCTGATTTTGATTTTGCCGCCGCTGATTTGGGGCTGGCTCACCTACCGTGTGATGTCGTACGACGCGTTGTCTGACCACGCAAGCGCCGATGAGCGCCGGCAAATTTTTAAACAGCACCGCTCTTCGCTGCTAAGCATTGGCGTTATCAGCGGCTACCTGGGTGCAGCACCGAGTGTGATCTGGGCATCAGGCGGGATGTTTGTGGCCGCTGCGCCAATTTTGGTGCCAGTAGCCATCTGGATTTACACGCTGGTGTTTGCATTTTCATCGCTCTGGTTTGCGCACTACGCGCTGGCGGCACTTGGGGAGCTTCGAGATAAAAAAGATGCTGCAGACCGACTAATACGGGCGCAAGCAGCTTCTGAATTAATAGCTAATAAATCAAGTGCAGTTGAAGATTTGAACAAGGAGATCAAAGAGATCAAGGAGATCAAGGAGATCTAAAAATTCGAAAAATTCTCTGCAAATTTCTCCGGCTTCCTCCTTGACCTCCTGATCTCCTTGTAAATATTCCCCATGACAAACTTCGCAATCATCATCATCGGCGATGAAATCCTGTCTGGCAAACGCGCTGACAAGCATTTGCCTAAAGCCATCGAACTGCTGGGCGCACGCGGCCTGCAAGTGGCTTATGCGGACTACGTTGGCGATGACCCAGCGCGCATTACCGCCACTTTGAAAAGAGCCTTCCAAGCCGCCCGCGATTCAGGGGATGTGGTGTTTTCATGTGGCGGCATTGGCGCTACGCCCGACGACCACACGCGCCAGTGTGCTGCGGCTGCGCTGGGTGTCGAATTGGCCTTGCACCCAGAGGCCAAGGCGCTGATTACCGAACGCATGCAAGACACCGCAAAAGAGCAGGGCGTGGCCTTTGACGCTGACCGCCCGGACAACATTCATCGGCTGGACATGGGTTTGTTCCCGGTGGGTGCTGAGATTATTCCCAACCCGTACAACAAAATTCCGGGTTTTACCTGTCGTGCGGGGCAGGGAGCGGTGCATTTCGTGCCAGGCTTCCCCGTGATGGCCTGGCCGATGATCAGCAGCATTTTGGACGCTGACTACGCCTATCTGCACCAAACTGCGGCATATATTGAAAAGTCGATCATCGTTTCAGGTTCGATGGAAGCCACACTGACGCCGCTGATGGTGGCCATTGAAGCTGCGCACGTTGGGGTCAAAGTGTTCAGTCTGCCAAGCGTTGACCACCCTGTGTATGGCAGGCATATTGAGCTGGGCGTGAAAGGCGCGCCGTCTGCCATAGCGCTGGCCTACCCGGCCTTGCTGGCCGGGTTGGGTCAGTTCAATGTGACGCTTGGCCCTGAATTGGTGCGCTAGATGCATTTTTACGGTGCGGCGATTTCTATGCACCAATATGGCGCAATTTGACTCTGGTTTCGCTTGGCTTAGAGTCTTGAAAGCGATTTTGGAAACGTTGTAGACTCTAAATTCTTGGCATAAAAAGTGCGTGCCAGTCCCCAGTGATTCCCACCGAATTCATTTTTTTACCACCTAGAAACAGGAGATTTTGATGGCAAAGACCGTCGCAGACGTCATGAAAATGGTCAAGGAAAACGAAGTCAAGTTCGTTGACTTTCGCTTTACCGACACCCGTGGAAAAGAGCAGCACGTCACCGTGCCTGTTTCCCATTTTGACGAAGACAAATTCGCTTCAGGCCACGCGTTTGACGGCTCGTCGATTGCTGGATGGAAAGGCATTGAAGCGTCAGACATGTTGCTCATGCCTGATCCAAACACTGCCAATCTGGATCCGTTTTTTGAAGAAACCACAATCTTTTTGTCATGCGACGTCCTCGAGCCGGGTGACGGCAAAGCCTACGACCGCGACCCACGCTCCATTGCCAAGCGCGCTGAGGCGTACTTAAAAGCATCCGGCCTGGGCGACACGGCCTACTTTGGGCCAGAGCCAGAATTTTTCATCTTTGATGACGTGCGCTGGAACACTGATGCATCAGGCACTTTCTTCAAAATCGACGAATACGAAGCCCCATGGAATTCGGGCGCAAAACTTGAAGGCGGCAACCGCGGCCACCGTCCAACCGTCAAGGGTGGATATTTTCCTGTTCCACCGGTGGACAGCACGCAAGACATGCGTGCCGAGATGTCTTTGGTGCTCGAATCTTTGGGCATTCCGGTCGAGGTGTTTCACCATGAAGTCGCAGGCGCCGGCCAGAACGAAATCGGCACCAAGTTCAGCACGCTGGTGCAGCGCGCTGACTGGACCCAAATGCTGAAATACGTGGTGCAAAACGTCGCCAACGCTTATGGCAAAACAGCCACCTTCATGCCAAAACCCATCGTTGGCGACAACGGCAGCGGCATGCACGTGCACCAGTCGATCTGGAAAGACGGCAAAAACCTGTTTGCTGGTGACGGCTACGCAGGCTTGTCAGACTTTGCGCTGTACTACATCGGCGGCATCATCAAGCATGCACGCGCGCTGAACGCCATCACCAACCCCGGCACCAACAGCTACAAGCGTTTGGTTCCTGGTTTTGAGGCGCCGGTCAAGCTGGCTTACTCGGCTAAAAATCGCTCAGCATCCATCCGCATCCCATACGTGGCCAACCCGAAAGGTCGCCGCATTGAGGCGCGCTTTCCTGATCCACTGATGAACCCGTACCTCGGTTTTGCGGCGCTGATGATGGCCGGCCTGGACGGCGTAGAAAACAAAATCCACCCGGGCGAAGCCGCCACG
>JANPDQ010000156.1:0-4873 GCA_031431575.1 Polaromonas sp. | reverse complement strand
CCAAGGCCAGCCGCTCCAGCGCACTGGCCCGCACAGACGGCCTGCGCTTCATGCGCGACAGCGTCTCAGGCGGCACCCCGGCGCGGGCAGCCAACGCCTTCTGGCTGATCCCTTTGGCGGCGGCTTGGCTAATGATGGTGTCGATCAAGGATTGCATATTTATTAACAATAGCGTCAATCAATTATAGGTAAATTGACGTTTTTATCAATTGCTATGAGTGATCTGCGCACCATCAGCCGCCTGAAAATGGCGTTTGAAGATTCAGACTTGCCAATATGCGTAGACGTGGTTGACTGGAACCAGGCTGACAGCGAGTTCAAAGCCATGGTGACCAGGCAAGGCATGGTTGAGCTGCAAAACTAACCGCACCAATCGCTATTACATTAATAGCGGCTTGCGCCTGTATTTATTGGGCTAGAGGCATAAATGATGCTAGAAACGGGTCAGAATGGTCAAAAATCCTACCAAACCCGCTACCGGGCATCCGCCTCAGCTTCCGGCCACAGATTAGGAAAATAAAACCGCAACGCGTGCTGCGGCACGCCCAAGCGCAGCTTGCCGTACGGGCTGTCGGTCGCCAGCAAACCCCGTTTGAGCAGCGCCGACACCTGCGCCGTGGCCAGCCGGTCGCCCAGCCCGCTTGATGCCAGCAGCGACTTGAATTCGCCGCGCTCCAGCTCTGCCTGTGTGGCAAACAGGTAATGCAGCCCACGCAACGATTCAGTCCGCACGCCCAGTTTCACCACGTTTTCTTCATAGGCCAGGCACGCCGCCATGCGGTCAAGCATGCCGTCAAGCCGTAGCGACTTCTCCATAAACTGAACCTGGTCAAGGCAGGTTTGCAGCGCATAGGCTATCCAGCTGATCAAACCCTTCTCAGTCAAGTTACCCCGCCCGTCTAAATCCCCCGCGCGTGGCTCATCGGCCGCTGCGAGTCGTTCGTAATATGCCGTTTGCGTGCGCGCAAACCCCCGCAATGGCGACCACAGCCCGTTCGTCAAACCCAGCTTGCCCAGCACCAAATGCGTGTGCAACCGCGCCACCCGGCCATTGCCATCCCGAAAAGGGTGGATCCACGCCAGCCGCTGGTGCGCCGCCAGCGCTGCCAGCACTTGCAGCTCACCGCGCCGGACGCCGCCGTAGTAAGCGCCCCAGCGCGCCAGCATGGGCGCAATGGCAGTGAAAGCCGGGGCCGCGTGCCTGCCCACTGACACATCACGCGCACGCCATGCACCGGGCTGCAACACATCACCGCCATCAATTAAGCGGTCAGCCACAGGCAGGCGCGCAAACAGGTCTTGGTGAATGTCGGCCACCATCTGCGGTGCCCACACTTCAGCTGCTGACCAGCCCGCCCAGCGCGCTTCAAGCTGCTGTTCACAAGCCATGTGCGCAACAGCCAGCCGCTGGCGCCGCGCCTTGTCTGCATCGTTTGAAAAGTCACCGCCAAGCGCCTGCGCAATCTCCAGCGGCAGCGTGTGCTGGCCCTCAATCTTGTTGGTGTAGTACGAGTTCATAGCGCGCAGCAGCGTGCGCAAGTCCCGCAGCGCCTCAGGCGCACAAAACCCGCCCAGCTTGTAGGCAGCACCCTGCAACTCATGCGCCTGCTCCAGCAGCGGCCCCAGTGCATGCTCATTGGGCAGCAGTGGCTCCATCTGGCTGGGCTGGTCATAATGCGGGGATTTTTGCGACTTTGACATACGCGCTAAGTCTATGTCAGCATTGAGTTTATTGAAATGTATGTAATAGTTTTTGCGACTTCAAATACGGGATTAAAGCGGGTAACAGATACAGTCATCGAAACTCGAAAGCCGCAGAAGGGTTGTACAGCGAAGGAGGTGAGCGGCTTCTGACGGTATATTCATCTTCGCCCGGTCTCAATGCACTTCATTTGTTGTAATTTCTTGTCAGACAAATACATTACCAAAACGCTCCTGCTGAATATAAGCCTCGAATGGAAATCATTGCTGTCCTCATTGGCCTAGCCAAAACGCTATTTGATTTTTTCAAAGGTTTATTTGACTGGCGTAAAAAGCGTATGGCGTCTGAACATCGCCAAAAACGCGAAAAGGATGCGGTAATTATTTTGGAAAGATTTCTTTCCATTTTTGAGATCCGAGAAGTTCCAAGGTCCCTAATTCCCAGGTTTCTCGCTGCGCAGCATCTAATAACGGTGCAAGAGGCTTGCTCTGATTCGTTACTGGCCTATAAATTAAATGATGCGTTGATAGCGCACACCGCAAAACGGCTGGCAATATCTTCAGCCTGGCTGTACGGCATGGATACGAGTCCAGAGGTTCACCCCAGCAACTATAAAAATCCAAATGGGGTACTTAGCCTGCTGGAGCAGCTTTTAAGTCAGCAGACATCCTCATACGAAGAACTGGTGGTCGTAGCTAATGAAAATTGTGCTGATAACGTACCGGTAGAGACAAGAACAGTCGTACTGCTTTCCCAGACCATTGATCAAGTGGAAGGCATCGATGTCGAACAACATCACATCATAGAAAGTGATTTACCTTGGAGCCATGACCCCGCACGGTTGCATTGCAAACACATAGTGTTGCTTGCGATGACGTTAGGAATTCCGATACGCGGTACGAGTGTGCCCGCCGCGACATTTTTGCAGTTCGAGCGTGGTGATCTACAGGCACAACAAATCCTTTTAGCGCGTACGGGAATTTGGCATCCTGATGATTACGTAGTTACGTCAAATAAAAGCTTTGTCGCAAAAGAACAGGCAGAAGCGTTCACCGCAAGAGATGAGCTACTTAAGTTGAAGCTCATCGAGAAGGCATCGGCTAGTCGACATAGACTAAATAAAGATGATGTTTATGGGTCACTTTTCCCCAATGTCACCGATCACAAGAATTTAGGGTCGATGGAGTCGTCAAGCTGAGGCTAATGGAAAACCTTCTACGCGCCGCTTCAACCAAAGCTAGCCCGATAAGTCACCGGGTCTAAAACGCAATGTTGATCAAGCGACCCCTTTAGATCAAAAAGCCGAGGCCCTTTTCTAAACTCAAAGAGTCTGTACAGGTGAAATTGCTCACGAGCACCCTGCGACAAAGCAAGTTCACCACGCGAGACGAAGAACGGCGTAGCCTGTCCAAATGTCGTCGTCTTCACTTCGATAAAGCGTTCCTTCCCGTCAGCGTCAAAAGACAGAACGTCATAACCCAAGCCGTCGCCTTTTAATTTTGAAACATGTTCAACCCTGTCTGCAAGCTTGCGCTCACCAAGTGCGTTAAGCCGCCAGTGCTCAAACTGCACGATGAACTCCTCGCCCGCCAAACCAAGCGATTGGTTCTGGGCCTCGCGTTCAAGATAGTCGCGTTTTACGGCTTTGAAAAGCAGCGGATTCATCGGCTCACTGACCCGATTCTGCTTTGGTGGTGCATCTGATTTCACCTTGGCGAAGTCAGTGATTGTTGGCATCACTGCGGGTTGTTGCACCGCTGCAAGTGCAGCGTTGTCCAGCAGCGTCTGCCCCCGAACCTGTTCCGCCGCTACAGTTACTAAAAGCATTTGATAGTTCGATCTGGGTTTGTAGCCGCGTATGTATGGAAAACCTAAGTCAACCATTGCAGCGCTGATATTGGAATGCTTGAACTCAATTGAGGGATCAGAACGGCCTTGAAGTTTTTGCTTCAAATTTTCCCGATGGGCTGTTTTGTTGTAGCTTTGGCCAGCCAGTTCAAGGATCAGCATCTTCAAGTAATCGGCAACGATTGCTTCAACCTCTACGCGCGACCAATCCATGAGAGCTCCAACAAGTGATTTGTTTCAAGGGGCTATCTTATGGCCTGCTCTATTCAAAGCAAGTTGGGTGGCCATGGCCAACGAGCCAGCTCGTCTGTTCATAACTATGGCACTTAACACCCGGCCGCAAGTTGTGCGTCCCTTGGGATGAGTTGCAGGCCAATGTGTCGTTGATGGCGACTTGAGGGGTGCTAAACAGGCTGTTTTGAACCGTTTTCAGGCATATTTTAGGCCCGTAGCCCAATAAATTCGGGCGCAAACAGCTATAAATTACATAGCGTGTTGCATCACAACCAACACACTCACACCCACCGCTTCGCATCTTTGAGCAACAGCAGCAACTGGCCTTGCCCCAGCGGCGATGCTTCAAAACCAAAGCGTTGGTAAAAGCGCGTTGCGTCGTCGTCGATGGGGTGGGTCAACATGGCGCGTATGCCTGCTTGTTCGGCCACGTTCAGTGTGCGGCGTATGGCGTCTTGCAGTAGGCCCATGCCGATGCCTTGGCTTTGCGCGGAGGTAGCGACTGCCAGCCGGGCCAGCAGCATGGTGGGGATGGGCGAACTTAGGTACTGGCCCATGCCTTTGCGAATGCGCTCGGTGGCCTCGATTGGCTCGACCTGGCCGACGACCAGGCTGTAGTAGCCCAGCACGCTGGCGTTGTCTGTCACCACAAAGGTTCTGGCTGAGCCGCTGCCTTGCGATTGCAGCGCGTGCTTTTGCAACCAGTCGTTCAGGCTGGGTTTGCCGCAGTCAAAGCGCGCGATCGGGCTTTTGCTGCTGAGCGGTTCAGGTGCGCGCATTGGCGCGTGGCTGCGTGCGGGCTGTGGCTGTCTTTTTAGCGGGTACTTTGGTGGCCGGCTGAGTGATTGTTTTTTCCCACGGCGCGGGTTGCGAGAAGAGTTTTTTCAGTCCAGCATTGCTGCGGGCTGGGCGGTCGAGCAGGTTAAGCAAGGCTTGGTAGTCTTGGTCGCTGACCATGAAAAGGCGTTGGTCCAGCAGGGTCTGCTCAGCGGCCAAGCACGCGCTGTCGAGGATGAAGTCGGTTAACGACTTGTGCGCCACCTCAGCGGCGCGCCGCAGCATCGCCAGCTGCGCTTCACTTGACCGCAG
>JANPDQ010000155.1:0-6346 GCA_031431575.1 Polaromonas sp. | reverse complement strand
CTGACTGATCGGCTCGACCATCAACTGCTCGACTTTGCTCCTGAAGCTGTAGCGCTTGACACGCGCCGTCCCTGCGTCAATCACATACCGGATGCCCGGCACGGTCAACGACGTTTCAGCCACGTTGGTGGCCAGCACAATGCGGCGGTTGTTGTGGTTGGCAAAGATCTGGTCTTGCTCGGCGGGGCTAAGCCGTGCAAACAGCGGCAGGACATCTGCACCTCTATTCAACGGCTGATGCGCCAAATGCTTGCGCAGGTGGTCAGCAGCTTCCCGGATTTCACGTTCGCCCGGCAAGAAAACCAGTATGTCGCCAGCGCTGTGCGGGCTGAGCCACAACTCATCCACCGCATCGGCAATGGAGTCGTTTAAATCGTAATCACGCGACTCCTCGAAAGGCCGGTAGCGCTGTTCAACCGGAAACATCCGACCCGACACCATGATGACCGGAGCTGGAACTGGGTGCCCCCACGCTCCGCGCTGCGCGTCGTCGCTGCCCTCCGAGGGGGCGCCGCTTGCCTTGGGGCGGCCCGGCGGCTGCGGGTTGTCATGCCCCCACGCTCCGCGCTGCGCGTCGTCGCTGCCCCCCGAGGGGGCGCCGCTTGCCTTGGGGCGGCCCGGCGGCTGCGCGCTTGGTGTGGTCGCAAAATACTCCGCGAATCGGTTCGCGTCAATGGTTGCCGAGGTGATGATGACCTTCAAATCCGGCCTGCGCGGCAGCAACTGGCGCAGGTAGCCAAGCAAAAAGTCAATGTTTAAGGAGCGCTCATGCGCCTCGTCAATGATGATCGTGTCGTAGGCATTGAGCAGCGGGTCAGTTTGTGTCTCAGCCAGCAAAATGCCGTCGGTCATGAGCTTGACGGACGCGTCCCGGCTCAAGCGGTCTTGAAACCGCACCTTGAAACCCACCACATCACCAAGTGGCGTTTTCAGTTCTTCGGCAATGCGCTTGGCCACACTCGATGCGGCAATGCGCCGGGGCTGGGTGTGGCCAATCAGTTTGGCTCGTTGACCTGCTGGGTAGTTCAGCTTGCCGCGCCCCATGGCTAACAAAATTTTTGGCAATTGCGTGGTTTTGCCCGAGCCGGTCTCCCCGCAAACAATCACCACCTGGTGTGCGGCAATGGCGGCGGCAATTTCGTCTCGGCGGCCCGATACAGGCAGCGATTCCGGAAACTCGATAGCCAGCTTTGCGGCGGGTAAAGGCGAAAGGTCGGGGTACAAAAGTGGATTGCTCAAAGCCTTTGATTATCGGCTCAGCGAATTGACTCTGCCCGGTCTGACCAATTTGCCAAACCGCGCAACAGCGGCCCACGAACCGCTAATTACGCACTGCGCACACAACCAAAGCCGGTTTGACTAACAGTTGCGGTGCGAAATAATGCAGCGCAACATGCCAATTGCAAGGCACTGCGTAGAACTACGCCAAGCCAGGGCGCGCAGGCAGCTCCGTAATTTCGCCGCTGGCATGGTCAAACCATGCGATGCGGCTCGCATAGCTGATTGCGGTGCGCGACATATTGCGAGCCATGGTGATCGCGTCAAAACTGGTGGTTTCCACTTTTTTGACATGCAGCACACCGATGCCAACCTGGGCTGTCCAAACCATTTGCGCTGTTTCAAGCAGCTTTGCATCCGGATTGGTTTTGAGTGTGGCCGACTTGTGCAGGCGCCAACTAAGGTCATGGGCCAAGTCAACCAAGCGGTGGCAGTCGCTGCAGTTACGCATGATGAGTAGAAACCCGTCAAAACCCAAGCGTCCAATTTCCACCCGGGCAGGGAGGGAAAGCTTCAGGCGACTGGCTATTAAAAAAAGTGCACTGTTGACCGACGCGATACCGTGCAATTTTTCAAGCGCGTACAGGTTTGCGATGGTCAAAACAATAACGCCCAACGGCTCATTGTTGTGCGGCAACTTGTTAAAAATACCGCGCGCCATCTGTCCGGTTTCTGAGTGCGATCGCAGCCTGGTAATCGGGTCATACGCCGGTCCAAACTCCATCACTTTTTTAAGCTCAAGTACGTAGGCGTACCGCAACAAGGTAATGCCAGCCAGCGCCACCATATAGGCCAAAGCCGCAGCCGCGCTGATTGATTGAAGCTGCCACGTCCAGTGCTCGGGGTGCAGCGCACCATACGACAAGCAAACATATGCCGTCACCACCGTTGCAACCGCCAGCACCACTACCCATGCCAGCGTGTCCCCGCGCAGTGCTTTGCGTATGGACACGCCAGAAGCAAAGACTGCCATCGCAATTGCAACCAGCTTGCACATCAACATTGCATCAAGCGGTTCAAGTAACCAGCTGACGCACAGAGCCGCTGCACCAATCAGTAAAAATAAAATTTTGGTGTGCAGGCGCCTTTTGCCGTTTTGCAACAACCCGAGAATATTCAGCAACTGGTAAACAAGCACACAGCTCACCACCACCGTCAGACAAGCTATGAGGCGCAGCTGCGCATCACGATTAGCAATGGGCAGCCCGACCAGAAATACTGTGACGACCGCGACCGGCGCCAGCGCCGACAGTGCGGCATTGACGCCGATTCGATGCATGGAGCGTGAATATGCAAACGCCGCTCCGCACAACACCAACAAGCTCGCGCCATAAAAACAACCCCAAAGACCGATAGCCAGTTTTTCCATCGAACGTGTATTCTGATAATTTTTTAGTGCCGCGCCAGTGACCAGGTGCCCATGTTGCACAGAGGCCGCTGGCATACACTTGCGGCGGCGGGCTGCCCTCGCATACCAGCGCACCCCGTGAGCTTTACGGTCGGTAACCAATTGTATAAGTGATGGCGTCGGTACCCAGACGCTCACCAAAAGCTAGCACCCTGCTGGTAATTTAATGTCCGGATTTGAAAGCGCCTGAATGTCTGCAGTTTTTAACTTTACGTTTGTGCCGTGGTTTCGCTCTGTGGCCCCGTATATTCACACGCACCGCGGCAAAACATTCGTAGTTGGCATTGCTGGCGAGGCGATTGCCGCTGGCAAGTTGGCGCACATTGCGCAAGACCTGGCATTGATCCAAAGCATGGGCGTGAAAATTGTGCTGGTGCACGGCTTCAGGCCGCAGGTCAACGAACAACTGGCCGCCAAAGGCCACGCCGCGAAATACTCCCATGGCATACGCATTACCGACGAAGTGGCGCTTGACTGCGCGCAGGAAGCAGCGGGTCAGTTGCGCTATGAGATTGAAGCTGCTTTTAGCCAGGGCTTGCCGAACACGCCAATGGCCGGCGCCACCGTACGTGTGATTTCGGGCAATTTCATCACAGCTCGGCCGGTGGGAATTGTTGATGGGGTGGACTTCAAGCATTCAGGCCTGGTACGCAAGGTCGACACGCTGGGTATTAACCGCACACTTGACTTTGGCGCAATGGTGTTGCTGTCTCCATTTGGTTTTTCACCGACTGGCGAAGCGTTTAATTTGACGATGGAAGAAGTGGCGACCAGCGTGGCGATTGCCCTGGGCGCAGACAAGCTGATTTTTTTATCTGAAGTGCCAGGCATCCGCATCCACCCCGACTCGCCCGAAAGCGAAGACAACCCGATTGACACCGAACTGCCGCTGGCTGCGGCTGAAAAGCTGCTGGCCACGCTGGACCGTGGCGAGCGCCCAACCGACACCGCGTTTTATCTTCAGCACTGCGTAAAGGCTTGCAAATCCGGCGTGGAGCGCAGCCACATCCTGCCATTTGCAGTGGACGGCGCGTTGCTGTTGGAAATTTACGTTCACGACGGTATAGGCACGATGGTGATCGATGAAAAACTCGAAGAGCTGCGTGAAGCCACCGCCGACGATGTTGGGGGCATTTTGCAGTTGATTGAGCCGTTTGAAAAAGACGGCACGCTGGTCAAACGCGATCGCACCGAGATCGAGCGCGATGCGGACCTGTACACCATCATCGAGCATGACGGCGTGATCTTTGCCTGCGCGGCCCTGTACCCCTACCCAGAAGCCAAAACCGCCGAGATGGCCGCCCTCACCGTATCGCCCCAATCCCAGGGCCAAGGCGACGGTGAGAAGGTTTTAAAACGCATAGAGCAGCGCGCACGTGCGGCAGGCCTGCAAAGCATTTTTGTATTGACGACCCGCACCATGCACTGGTTTATCAAGCGCGGCTTTGTGCAGATGGACCCGGACTGGCTGCCCGATGCGCGCAAACGCAAGTACAACTGGGATCGTAAAAGTCAGGTGCTGGTGAAGAAGTTAGGTTAGCTCGCCGCTGGAGGCCAGCAACTGCTTTTGCAATGCGGGTGACAAAAAGTAGCCATGTTTGTACCAAGCCACCAGCGCCGGGCGAATACTGGTGATGACGCCGGATTTTTTCATTGCGACCAGTACCGCGCCACTGCCCACGACTGCCACGCCAAGTTGCAATGCAATGCGCCGTGCACGCCGCTCATCAATCAGCGCAACTTGCTTGTGCTGCAGGGCATAACTTAAAACCGCTACTTCGCCAGACCCCAAACCCATGGCGTGCGCGGCATCTAACGCTTTGGTCTCGTTTTCAGGAATGATGTTGAAACCAGCGCTGCTGAACAGCTCGAGTATCAAGGCCGCGCCCGGTGCGTAAGGGTCAGCCAAGCACTCGCTTAGCACTGCTTGGGGCACACACAATTCAAATTGTCTGATCGCCTGTGGCAACACATCAACTACCGCAAGCGCTATCAGCGGGCCAGCGTCGGCAACTACCAATCGCATGGCTTTTCAGGCTTTTGTCAACAAGGCTAGCTCGTCGGCCAACGGTGCACTTTCATCCAGCAAGCTGTACCCCATAGCCCCCAAGTGCTGTAAATAACGCGCATAAGGCATACCTGAGAGCTTGGCCCCCGAAGCGACTGACAACTCACCGCTTTGCACCAGCTTGTCAGCCAGCGACACAGACACGCCCGCAGACAGCAGGGCTTCGGTAAAAGGCACAGCCACAAACAACGGCTTGCCGTGTTTGGACACCACCGAAAGCTGGCCATCTTCAGCGTTACGCACCAGCTCACCCGTGTGTTCACGCAAGTCTCTGACTGCAAATGCTTCCATGGTTAAGCTCCTTCTAGCGCCAAATTGTGCCATCAAATGATGGCTAAATACAAGGTTTTCAGCTCAAAGCGGCTGAACCAACCCCATATTAGGCTTGCGCAGCCATTCTTGCCACTCGACGGCAAGGTGTTCGCTGCTTGACGCAGCACTGCTCCAAGCTCTTACCCGCGCCTGCAAATCAGTCCCGTACCGGGCAAAGTCGGTGCGGTCAGGCAGCTTGGCATTGGGCAGGGTTTTGACCCAGTCCGGGTTGGGCGCGAGCAGCACCATGTTGTCTAAAAACGGCGTGGCTTTGTGCCGCCACTTTAAGCCTTTGTCCAGCCATCCGGGCACGACTGATTTTTGAAAATGCGGATACAGCACAAGTCCTTTTGAGGCAGCCGGGTAGTTCAAGTGCAGGTGGTAATCAGTGATGCCACCGTCCCAATACGCCCCCGACGGCGCACCGGGAATCTCACGCACCGAGCGCAGCACAAACGGAATCGAGCAACTGGCCTGTAGCGCGGGGCTGAAGTTGGCTTCCGTCAAGTCAATTTGGCGGGTTCGGTAGTCGCGTGCGTCAAACGGCAGCGCAGCGTTTTGGCTTGAAAACACCACCCGCTCCAGCCACGCGCCCATGGCTTTGCGGTGGACACCATTGCTTAAAAATGCACCCAGGTAGCCCAGCGGCGTGGCCAGTTTGTGCTCCCGCCGCAAGATGTGCCGCCCGCGTGAGGTGATGATGTGCAGCTTGTAGCGGGGGTGGCACAGCACATCAGCCACCTTACCCGCGTAGAAATGGCCCAAGTTACGGCCAAAGTCTTCGCTCACCGTATCGGCGGATGGAAACTTTTCACCCGGTTTCAGAGCATAGTCCTGGCGAATGTAGTCGTGCTCCAGTTTTTTAAATCCCGCCACCGGGTTGTGCAGACATGCCGTTGCCATGCGCCAAGCGCCGATTGACGCACCGACCAGATGCACCTCATGGTTAGTTTGCGCCAGCCAGTCACCAAAAATAAACCTGTCCAGCGGCCCAAGAATTAAACCCTTGGGCCCGCCCGCCGCACCCGGCACCACGCCAACGTCGTGCGGCTGCAAACCGTTTTGTTCAATGTGCTGCATGGCTTTGGGGCCTGCGTAGATGCGGAGGGCTTGCATGAGTGATTAAAATTATGCTACGAATTTAGGAGCTGCTTGCGCCCGTATTTATTGAGATAAAAGCTTATTCTGTATATAGAATCACGATTACTGTAGGTTTTTTGTCATTGCGGACTTGATCCGCAATCCATGAACCCGCATTCAAACTTAGACCGGAGAAGTCA
>JANPDQ010000154.1:0-2270 GCA_031431575.1 Polaromonas sp. | reverse complement strand
GCCTGAGCTAGATACTGCCGCGCCGGGCGATTTGGCAAGTGCACGCTTGCCGCACCTCAAGCAGGTGGTGTGGATTGATGCGCCCGGTGATGTGTATGACGAGCCGGGCATGATGCGCTTTTCAACCTTGCTGGCCAGCGGCAACGAAACCGACAATCGCGTGCCGCAAATCGCCGCCACGCTCAAAGCAACAGACGCCATCAACATTCAGTTCACCAGCGGCACCACCGGCTTCCCCAAAGGCGCAACGCTCACGCACCGCAATATTTTGAACAACGGCTTTTTTATTGGCCGCGCCATGCAGCTCGCACCCAGAGATCGCATGTGCATACCCGTGCCGCTGTACCACTGCTTTGGCATGGTGCTGGGCAACCTGGCTTGCCTCACGCATGGCGCCACCATCGTGTACCCGAGTGATGGGTTTGACCCACTGAGCGTTTTGCAAACCGTGCAAGCTGAGAAATGCACCGCGCTGCACGGCGTGCCCACGATGTTCATTGCCGAGCTGGACCATCCGCGATTCAAAGAGTTTGACTTGTCGAGTTTGCGCACCGGCATCATGGCTGGCTCGCCTTGCCCGACTGAAGTGATGAAGCGGGTCGTAGAGCAAATGCACTTGACCCAAATCACCATCGCCTACGGCATGACAGAAACCAGCCCCGTCAGTTGCCAAAGCAGCACCGACACACCGCTGACAAAGCGTGTGTCTACGGTGGGGCTGGTGCAGCCGCACATCGACATCAAAATCATTGACCCCGAGACCGGTTCGGTAGTGCCGCGCGGCCAACGGGGCGAGTTTTGTACGCGCGGCTATTCGGTCATGCAAGGCTACTGGGGTGATGTTGAAAAAACCCGCGAGGCGATTGATGTTGATGGCTGGATGCATACGGGTGACCTGGCCACGATGGACGCTGAAGGCTTCGTAAACATTGTGGGCCGCATCAAGGACATGGTGATTCGCGGTGGTGAAAACATTTATCCGCGTGAGATTGAAGAATATTTGTACCGCCACGCAGCAGTGCAAGACGTGCAAGTGGTCGGACTGCCAGACAAAAAATACGGTGAAGAGCTGTGCGCGTGGATCATCGTCAAGCCGGGCCAAGCGGTAACGGAACAAGACGTACGCGACTTCTGCGCGGGGCAAATTGCCCACTACAAAGTGCCGCGCTACATCCAGTTTGTGGCCGAATTCCCCATGACGGTAACGGGCAAAATTCAAAAATTCAAAATCCGCGATGCGATGAAAGCCCAGCTTGGTTTAGCTGACGAAAAAACTGCTTAAAAAGAGACCTAGCTAAAAACATGATCATTGAAACCAAACTCAACGCCCGCTCAGCCGACTTCACTGCCAACGCCGCTGCCATGCAAGCGCTGGTAGACCAGTTGCGGGGCGAGCTGGCCAAATCGGCCGCAGGCGGTGGTGAGGCGGCGCGGGCCAAGCACGTGGCGCGGGGCAAGTTGCCGCCGCGCGAGCGGGTGCAAATGCTGCTGGACCCTGGCACGCCTTTTTTAGAACTCTCACCTCTGGCAGCGCACGCCATGTACGACAGTGCTGCGCCCTGCGCGGGGCTGATTACCGGTATCGGCCGGGTGAGCGGGGTGGACTGCATGGTGGTGTGCAATGACGCCACTGTGAAGGGCGGCACCTACTACCCGATGACGGTCAAAAAGCACGTGCGCGCGCAAGAAATTGCGCAGCAAAACAACTTGCCGTGTATTTACCTGGTCGATTCAGGCGGGGCGAACTTGCCCAATCAGGACGATGTGTTTCCCGACCGTGACCACTTTGGCCGCATCTTTTTTAACCAGGCCAACATGAGCGCCGAGGGTATTGCGCAAATTGCAGTCGTCATGGGCAGTTGCACGGCAGGCGGCGCGTACATGCCCGCCATGAGCGATGAAAGCATCATCGTGGCCAACCAGGGCACTATCTTTTTGGGCGGGCCACCGCTGGTCAAAGCCGCTACGGGCGAGGTAGTGACGGCCGAAGACTTGGGCGGTGGTGACGTGCACACGCGCTTGTCAGGCGTGGCAGACCATTTGGCGCAAAACGACATGCACGCGCTGCAGCTGGCGCGTACGGCGGTCAAGAACTTGAATAGAAATAAGCCTGCAGCTCAATTAAATCGGGCGCAAGCAGCTCCTGTAAACATAGCACCTAAATACCCAACCACCGAGCTGTACGGCGTGATACCGGTAGACACCCGCAAGCCGTTCGACGTGCGCGAGATCATTGCCCGCATTGTGGACGGCAGCAAGTTTGACGAATT
>JANPDQ010000153.1:0-3120 GCA_031431575.1 Polaromonas sp. | reverse complement strand
GCAGACCAAAGCGCCAAGCGACCTTGTGCATACGTGAAGTTGCTGCCTGTAACCGCCTTGCCCTCTTGCACCAGTTTGGCAGGGGTGGCGGCGTCTGCCGCCAGCAGCACGTCAAACGGTGCGCCGTTGCTAATTTGCGCGTAAAACCGTCCCGTTGCGCCGTAGGACAACACCGCTTTGTGGCCGGTTGCTCGCTCAAAATCAGCAGCAATTTGCGCCATAGGTGCCGTGAAATTGGCAGCCACGGCAACGCTCACATCCCCAGCTTGCGCAATACCAGCGGCCGCCGCCAGCAACCCGAGTACACACCGCGCTGCGCGTTGGGTCTTCGTGAAGAAACCAAGGAGCCGGTGCATGGCGTGTGTAAGCTTTTGATTAAAGACCGATTGCCGCAATACCTGCCCTGGCGATTTGCGCGTCTTCAGGCGACTTGACGCCGCTAACGCCAACTGCCCCCAGGCATTGGCCGTCTTTCATGATGGGTACGCCGCCTTCGAGCATGCCGGCAATCGATGGCGCACTCAAAAATGCAGTGCGGCCGCCGTTGATGATGTCTTCATACACCTTGGTTTCTCGGCGGCCAACAGCGGCGGTGTGCGCTTTGGCAGGCGCAATGTGGCTTGATACCGGCGGCGCGCCGTCCAGGCGCTGCATGTGCAGCAAATGACCGCCGTCATCCACAATCGCAATGCTGACCGCCCAGCCGTTTTTGAGAGCTTCAGCCTCAGCCGCCGCTGCAATGGTTTTAACGTCAGCAAATTCAAGCGTAACTTTTGATTTCATGGGGTATTCGGGCAATATTTTGAGGGTTAAACAAGGGCTTTAGCATACGCAGTTTTTTCGTTACTTTTTACTTTGGCGCGGAAAAGCAAAAACTGAAAGAAACCTTACAAAAAATAGGAGCTGGGGAGCGTCTTGAAATTTCGTAGCGCAACCGTAAAATATGGCTCGTCAGCATTTGCTGGGGTACAGGAGTCAAATCTCATGACTGAAAATACACAAACTATTGGCTACGGCGCAACCGCGCTGGCCGAACGCAACAAGGTTTTGCGCAACACGTACTGGCTGCTGGCATTGAGCCTGCTGCCGACGGTGCTGGGAGCCTACATTGGCGTGTCAACCGGTATTACCGCCGGGCTGACAGGCTTCATGGGGCTGATTGTCTTCATGGCTGGTGCATTCGGCTTTATTTTTGCGATCGAAAAAACCAAAAACTCAGCGATGGGTGTGCCTGTGCTGCTGGGCTTCACGTTCTTCATGGGCTTGATGCTGTCCCGCATGATCGGCATGGTTTTGGGCTTTAGCAACGGCGCATCGCTGGTCATGACGGCGTTTGCCGGTACGGCTGGCGTGATGGTGGTGATGGCAACTGTTGCCAGCGTCATCAAGCGCGACCTGAGCGGCATGGGCAAATGGTTGTTTGCAGGCGCCCTGGTCATCATGGTGGCCGCAGTCATCAACGTGTTCGTTGGCTCAACCATGTTGATGGCTGTTATCAGCACGCTGGCAATTGCTGTGTTCAGTGCGTACCTGCTGTATGACTTGAAGCAGGTGATGGACGGCGGCGAGACGAATTACATCAGCGCTACGCTGGCGATTTACCTTGACCTGTTCAACATCTTCCAGAGCATGTTGGCCTTGCTGGGCATCTTTGGTGGCGACCGCGACTAAGCGTTAACTGACGAAAAAAAAGGGCCTTCGGGCCCTTTTTTATTGCGCAAATCGAATCAAATCAGACCAAATCAAACACCGCAATGCTTTCTACATGCGCCGTGTGCGGAAACATATTGACCACCCCCGCCTGCGTACAGCGGTACGCGCCACTGGCCACCAGCACGCCAGCGTCGCGCGCAAGAGTGGCAGGGTTGCAGCTGACGTAAACAATGCGTTTGGGCAGCACCCAGTCGCCCAACTGCAGGCTTTGCTGGTGCACGCCGTCGTCACACGGCACGCCGGTGATGATCTGCTGGTGCAGCGCAGCCAGCGCCTTGAACAATTCGAAAGCACCTTCGCGCGGCGGGTCTACCAGCCATTTGTCTGCTGCGCCGTCTTTGACCAACATGGCGGGGGTCATTTCAAACAAATTACGCGCTATGAATGTAGTAGCTGCTTGCGCCCGTATTAATTGGTTAAAAGCACTATTTGACTCGTGATTTTCCCGTGCGCGCGCCACCAGCACCTCACTGCCCTCCACGCCCAGCACGGCGCGTGCGCGCGTTGCAAGCGGTAGCGTAAAGTTGCCCAAGCCGCAAAACCAGTCAATCACGCGTTCATGTGGCTGCACGTTGAGCAGCCTGAGTGCACGTGAGACCAGCACCTGGTTGATGTGCGGGTTGACCTGCGTGAAGTCGGTTGGCTTGAAGGGCATCACCACGCCAAACTCCGGCAGCGCGTAGCTCAATATCGGCACGTCAAGGTCCAGCAGCGCCACGGTATCAAGCCCGCCGGGCTGCAGCCACCATTGCAAACCCGGGTGCGCAGCAGAAAAACCGCGCAATTTTTGTTTGTCCGCATCGCTTAAATCTTCCATGTGGCGAAGTACCAGCGCGGTAATGGTGTCGCCACAGGCCAGCTCAATTTGCGGCACGGTTTCCTTAGCGTCCAGGCTGGCAATGAGGGCGCGCAGCGGCATGAGCAGCTTGCTGACATGCGGCGGCAATACAGCGCAGGTTTGCATGTCAGTAACGTAACTGCTTTTGCGCTCATGAAAGCCGACCAGCACCTCGCCTTTTTTACGCACGTACCGTACCGACAGGCGCGCCCGGTAACGGTAGCCCCAAGCCGGGCCTTCAATGGGCCGCAGCAAATTGTCAGCTTTGAGTTTGCCAATGTGGCTCAACGCGTCTTCAAGCACGCGCTGCTTCACAGCCACCTGCGCCCCGATGTGCAGGTGCTGCATTTTGCAGCCGCCACACGCGCCCGTGTGCATGCCAAAGTATGGGCAGCCAGGGGTTACGCGCTGGGAAGATTCGTGGTGAATCGCCATCACCATCGCTTTTTCAAACGAGGCTTTTTTGCGGTAGACGTTGGCCGTAACCAGCTCAAACGGCAGCGCACCTTCAATGAAAACCACCTTGCCATCAGCGCGGTGGGCAATGCCCTGGGCGTCCATGTCGAGGG
>JANPDQ010000152.1:0-2298 GCA_031431575.1 Polaromonas sp. | reverse complement strand
CAAAAACGTTCCCAGCGTGAAAACAATCACCAAGTGCCAGCCCGGGAAACCATGCGAGGCAAGCCACAGGGCCGACAGTGTGGGCCACAGCAGCAGCAGCCAGCCCGCTGGGCGGTTCCAGCGAATGAGCTCTAAATACAGTGCGAGTTTGTGTTTCAAGGCAGCGGGCTCGGAGGTGTAGATAGTCTTGGCAAGTACATGTCAAATTGCGGTTGACAAATGAACAGGTTCAAGATTTCGGCAGTTTTTTGTTGATTCGCACTTCGTCCACCATGCGGTCGAAGTCTGACTTGAACTCTTTGTCCTGCACCACTCTGAATTTTTCATATTCAGACAGTGCACGCTTTTCAGCAGTTTCGCGTCGGGTGTTGCCGTAGTTTTCGAGCACAGGGTACTCATTGAAGCTCAGGAAATTATTGAGCTTTTCAGGCCAGTCTTGCATCTTCATAAGTATTTGCCTACGCGCAAAATTTTCTGCATAGTCCAAATACATGCTGACCAACCGATTGAGACCTTCCATCTCTTTTTGATCTAGGTAGTTTTTCCCGACTGTTACATCCAACTTGGTGACTTTCCCTCCGGTCTTCGCGTTTTTAAAAGTGCTTAAGCCCATATGGGGCTTGCTGGCGTCAGCGCGCTTAGCAATTAATTCAGCTGACGTTTGCCCATGAATAGCGTAGTGCAGCTTGTCTTGTACGTGTGCATAAAACTGCTTCGTGATGGGTGAATTTTGGTCATAGTCAACACTGCACTGGCTGTAAATATCGGTGATTTTTTGATAAAAACGGCGCTCGGAAGCCCGGATTTCCCGGATTCTCTCCAGCAAATCATCAAAATAGTCCTTGCCAAACAGCTGGTTGCCTTGCTTTAGACGGTCATCGTCCAGCGCAAAGCCTTTGATAAGGAAGTCCCTCAATACGGTGGTGGCCCACTTCCTGAACTGGGTAGCTTGTAGCGAATTGACGCGATAACCCACCGAAATGATGACATCTAGGTTGTAAAACTCAATGGTGGTACGCTCAACCTGTCTGCCCCCTTCGTTTTGAACTATTGGAAAATTTCCAATAGTTGCCGCTCGATCAAGCTCACCTGTTTGATAAATGTTTTTTAGATGGTAGTTGATCGTTGTTACATCAACCCCAAAAATCTCAGACATGCCTCTTTGCGAGGCCCAAACCGTTTCGTTAGCAACCACCACCTGTACTTTGACTGCACCGTCGCTGCCGGCATAAAACAAAAACCGTGAAGTGTTTGCCGAAGTCTCGCCTGTTGTCGGCAAGGTGAGCGCACTTCTAGAGGCCAAGGTGTCACCCTCATGTAGCTGTTTTGTTACAGCTTCAGGCTCTTCGCCACTTTTGACTTTTAAAGTGTCAACTCCTCTTTGTATCAAATCAGAAGCCTGCAACTGGACACCGTGCGACAACGACAACTCCAGCAGTTGAGCATGCCACTTGGACGGTATGGAATTGCTCTTTACCCAATAGGCGACCGCGCTTTGCTGAATACCAACCAACTTGGCCAAAGCAGTTTGGCCGCCGAACAATTTAGCAATATCTCGTGTATTCATAAACACCTCACAATTTGATGAATTCACTATATCATCAAATTCGTTAATTATTTAAATCAATTTATAAGCTTCACACATCGTCGAGCCTGCGCTGGCGCAAAAAGGCGGTCGAATTGGTTTTGGTCACGTCGCGGTCAATCAGGCTGTCGCGGCGCACCACGCCGGTTTGCAGCTCAGCGAGGGTTTGGCCCAGGGCGGCTCTAGCTGGGTGCGGCGGTTGGCCATGCCGAGTGCCAGCGCTTCGGCATTGGCGGCGATAACGGTTGATTCAGTTATCGCCTTGACGGATTCGATATCTGTTCGCGCTACGCCCCATCCGATACCCGCGTTGTTAATGAATTTCAAGGCCGCGTCATACGGTTATGAGGCTAAGTAGATCCGTTTTACTCCTTCCCCTTTCGTGGCTACGCCCTACGCCTTCGAGTCCGCCAGCGCGGGCTAGCGCAGGCCAAAGAGACATCCCCGATGGCGGCTCCCCGTGACGCAGGGATGAGGCACGCACAGTATCAAGTTCCGGTGTGCGCTTACCCCCTCTGGAATGGGGAACGAATCGAGCAAGTTATTCTTCAAGCAAAGACCTGAGCATCCATGCAGTCTGCTCGTGCACCGTCAGCCGCTGGGTCAGCAAATCGGCGGTGGGCTCGTCGCTGGCTTTGTCTGCCAGCGGGAACAAATGGCGTGCTGTGCGGGCTACGGCCTCATGGCCCGTAACCAGAATGCGCACCATCTCC
>JANPDQ010000151.1:0-23063 GCA_031431575.1 Polaromonas sp. | reverse complement strand
GGCTCTGTGGTGTTGGGCAACACGCCCGAGCAGTTTGCCCAGCAAATGAAAGACGAGTTGGCGGTGTACCGCAGCGTGGTGAAGTCTGCTAACTTAAAAATCGAATAATTGCGCCGCATTCAACTACGCGCAAAGCCGCCCTGATCTTCGGGATCTGGGCGGCTTTTTTTGTTATCGTCAAAGCCATGCACGCACACAGCCAATCCGCCATCGACAGTTTTATTGATGCGCTGTGGCTTGAAGACGGCTTGAGCAAGAACACGCTGGCAGCGTACCGGCGTGACCTGTCTTTGTATGCGGTCTGGCTGGGTGGCGAATCAAATGCGCGTCACATCGACAGCACGGCACAAACGGATTTAGATGCGTACTTTTCTGCCCGCCATAGCACCACCAAGGCCACCACTGCCAACCGCCGCCTGACGGTGTTGAAGCGCTACTTTGCGTGGGCGCTGCGCGAGCATGTGATCACCCAGGACCCCACCATGAAGCTGCAATCGGCCAAGCAGGCGTTGCGTGTGCCCAAGGTGATGAGCGAGGCGCAAGTCGAAGCGCTGCTGGCTGCGCCCAGCGACGACACGCCTCTGGGCCAGCGTGACCGCGCCATGCTGGAAGTGCTCTACGCCAGCGGACTGCGAGTCAGTGAATTGGTGGGGCTGAAAACCTTCAACGTGGGCTTGAATGAAGGCGTGCTGCGCGTGCTGGGCAAGGGCAGCAAAGAGCGCCTGGTGCCGTTTGGCCAGGTCGCACGAGACGCCATCAACCACTACCTGGCCAGCAGCCGCGCGGCCATTTTGGGTGGGCAGCAAACCGATGATTTGTTTGTGACTGCACACGGGCGCGCAATGAGCAGGGTGATGTTCTGGATGCTGGTGAAAAAATATGCGGTGCTGGCCGGTATCCATGCACCGTTGTCACCGCACACGCTGCGCCACGCGTTTGCCACGCACTTGCTCAACCATGGGGCTGATTTGCGGGCGGTGCAAATGCTGCTGGGGCACGCCGATATCTCGACCACCACCATCTACACCCATGTGGCGCGTGAGCGGCTTAAAACGCTGCATGCGCAGCACCACCCGCGGGGCTAGAAGTCTGCGCCTGAAGGCGGCTTAGCTGTACATGTAGCTGCGGTTGAAAGGGTATGCCGCAGGCGCACTGCCACGCGGCTTGACCGCCAGCAACTGGTGCAGTGACAGCCAGCCTTGCTCAAAGCACATGGCGCTGCCAGCCAGATACAGGCGGTACGCACGCAGGGTTTTTTCTGCATGCGCGGTGCTCGTGCTCAGCGCTAAAAGGCGGCGCGCCTCGGCCTGCTGAGCCTCTAGCGCCGTTGACCAGTCCCACAGCGTGCGGGCGTAGTGCGGGCGCAGGTTTTCTGCATCTACCAGCTCCAGCCCGGCGCGCGCCTGGTGCGCCGCCATCGCGCTCACATGCAGCAGCTCACCACCGGGAAATATGTATTTTTCAATAAAGTCACCCATACCCGAGCCCAGCTGCGTGTTGTCAAGTCCGCCCGCCGTGATGCCGTGGTTCAGTACCAGGCCGCCAGGCACCAAGAGGTGCATGATGCTTGAAAAATAGGCCGTCATGTTGGCTTGCCCAACATGTTCAAACATTCCAACCGACGCAATTCTGTCGAAGGTCTGCTCGGTGGATGCGATGTCCCTGTAATCACGTAGATGCACGCGCACCCGGTGCTGCAACCCTTTTTGGGCAATCTTTTGCTCTACGTAAGCGTGCTGGTTTTTCGACAGCGTCACGCCGGTTGCGTCTACACCGTAATGCTCTGCCGCCCATAACAGCAAGCCGCCCCAGCCCGAGCCGATGTCCAGAAACTTCTCCCCCGGTGCCAGCATGAGCTTGCGGCAGATGTGGTCAAGCTTGGCTTCTTGTGCGGCAGCCAATGTGCAGGTATCGCTGGCAAGCGGGCTGTAGTAAGCGCACGAGTACACCCGCCGTGGGTCTAGCCACAGGGCGTAGAAGGCATCGGACACGTCATAGTGAAACTGCACTTGCGCACTGTCTTTGCCAGGCGTGTGTGCCGCCAGAGAGCGGGCGCGCCTGCCTAGTGCTGACCACCAAGTGCCATCGCGGTGCACCGGGTTGCGATGCATCAAACTTGCAGCAGCTTGCACCACATCGCGCATGGCACCGTCGAGCT
Source organism: Polaromonas sp. (assembly GCA_031431575.1). Classification (GTDB taxonomy): domain Bacteria; phylum Pseudomonadota; class Gammaproteobacteria; order Burkholderiales; family Burkholderiaceae_C; genus Polaromonas. Next base: position 20,905 of record JANPDQ010000151.1, on the reverse strand, counting down.
GCAAGCGGCCCTCAACATAGGCTTCGCCCAATGCGCCGATTTGGCCAGCTTTGAGGCGCGCCATGTCCTTCCAATTGGTAAAGGTAAGCTTGACTAAAGCCCCCGCGCTGCCCAGTAGCGGGCCATGGGGCAACTGAACGGCAATGCTTTCTGGCCATTGCGCCGCGCCCGCCTTGAGAGTTGAAGTCAGAGTCAGTTGCATGAGCAGTCCCTGTGAGCAACCAAAGACGAAAAATCAAAGACCAAGAACTCAGACTACGTGAAGAGCCGGGTTCTGTTGTCCGTACGCACCTCAAATTGGTGTAGGAGGTTGCACCGTCTCAAACTATTGCCGGGCGTGTGGCTCGCTCTGGGCGCTCGCCGTCGCGCAAAAGCAGCACCAGCTCATCGGTTTGAAAACCCGCCATCCGCCGCGCGTCCAGGTTGAGCGGCCCTTTGATGCGCGGCGCATCGTACCGCTTGGCCAGCACGGCATAGGTGGCCACCGGATCAAGCCCACGTTGCGCACACAAGTAGCGGTACCAGTGGTTGCCAATGGCCACATGCGTGATTTCGTCGCGCAAAATCACGTCCAGAATTTCTACCGCGCGCAGCGCTTGCTCTGTGCCCACTTTCCGCAATTTGGCCTGCATCGGCGGCGTAGCGTCCAGCCCGCGCGCTTCCAGTGTGCGCGGCACCAGCGCCATGCGGGCTAGCACGTCGCCACTGGTTTTTTCTGTCATGTCCCACAGGCCGGTGTGCGCCGCAAAGTCGCCGTAATCATGGCCCATGCTTTGCAGATGCGCGCGCAACAGGCTGAAGTGCAGCGCCTCTTCGGCCACAACTTGCGCCCAGTCAAGGTAGTACTGGCGCGGCATGCCTGCAAACCGCCAAATCGCATCCAGTGCCAGGTTGATCGCGTTGAACTCAATGTGCGCCACCGCATGCAGCAGTGCCGCCAGACCTTCAGGCGTGAAGGGCGAACGTTTCGGTACATCGAGGTGCGCACGCAGTTCTGGCCAGGCAGGGCAGCCGGGCAGGCTTGGCAGCGCTAGCAACTGCAGGTCAGTTGCTATTAATAAGGTAGCTGCTTGCGCCTGTATTGATTGGGCCAGAGCCACTTTTTTATCTGAATTCGTCTCTGCCAGCACGTACAGGGCCAATTGACGGAGTTCCGAAGGGGCTGAAGTAGCGTGCATCGCGCGATTGTCCATGCTTTGGCTTGTCATCCTTACAATCATCCCAACTTGAAAGCATTCGTAGTTTTGATGCGATTGATTAAAAATTTATGGCTTTATACCAACTTGATGATGCCGCCCCCACCCTGCACGCCACGGCCTGGGTGGCAGACAGCGCGCAGGTGATTGGCGACGTAACGCTGGGCGAAAACTCCAGCATCTGGTTTGGCGTAGTCATCAGGGGCGACAATGAACCGATTACTGTTGGGCGCGGTACGAACATTCAAGAAAACAGCGTTCTGCACACCGACCATGGCAAACCGCTGGTGCTGGGTGAAAACGTCACCATCGGCCACCAGGTCACACTGCACGGCTGCACAGTAGGCGATGGCTCGCTGATTGGCATTGGCGCGGTGGTGCTCAATGGCTCGGTGATTGGCAAAAATTGCCTGGTGGGCGCGGGTGCATTGGTGACTGAGGGAAAAGAATTCCCGGATGGCTGCATGATTATTGGCAGCCCAGCCAAGGCGGTGCGGCAGTTGTCGCCAGAGCAAATCGAAGGCCTGCAGATGAGCGCCAAGGTTTATATTGAAAACGCACAACGTTTTAAAAGCGGCTTGAAAAAGGCTTTCACAGCATGACGATAACGCCTCCAAAAATAAACGACTATTGGTCGAGATTGCCCTTCAAGCAGGGGCCGCGGAACTGGCTTTGCCAGGCCGCAGGCGCAGCGGCCACCCGGGGCTGGAGCCTGCGGCTCCAAACCAGCTTGAGCAGGTTTGGACAGGCGACAGAACCCAAGCCACTGGCAATCGGCGGCCAGCCAGGTGCAGCGTGCGCGCGTTGTGGGAAAGCGTGGGGGTCTAATGAGTGAACTTCATAAATTTATTTTTGATGGGCTGCCTGTTAGGGGCATGCTGGTGCGCCTGACTGACTCTTGGCAAGAGATTTTGAAGCGCAGGCAAGCTGCTGGTGGCTACCCGGTGGAGGTAATGCAGTTGCTAGGCGAAATGACAGCCGCTGGCGCGTTGATGCAAAGCAATATTAAATTCAATGGTGCTTTGGTGCTGCAAATTTTTGGCGATGGCCCGGTCAAAATCGCTGTTGCTGAAGTGCAGCCTGATCTAAGTCTGCGCGCTACTGCTACTGTGACGGGCACGGTTGACCCAGGCAGCACACTGAGCCAGCTCGTCAATGTGCACAACGAAGGCCGCTGCGCGATTACGCTGGACCCGAAAGACAAGTTTCCCGGCCAGCAGGCTTACCAAGGCGTGGTGCCGCTGTTTGGCGACCGTCATGAAAAAATTGAAAACATCAGCGAAGTGCTGGAGCACTACATGCTGCAAAGTGAGCAGTTGGATACAAAACTTATTCTTGCGGCGGACGGCAGAGTGGCGGCGGGGCTGCTCATTCAGCGCTTGCCCGTCAAAGGCCAAGGAAATCTGGAAGGGCAAACCGACCGCGACGCCAATGAAGATGCAATCGGCAAAAACGAAGACTACAAGCGCATTTCAATTTTGGCGTCAACCCTCAAGCGCGAGGAGCTTTTAACGCTCGACGCTGACACGATTTTGCACCGCCTGTTTTGGGAGGAACCGCACACCCGCTTTGAGCCTTTAAAGCCAACTTTTGCGTGCAGCTGCTCGCGTGAGCGGGTCGGCAACATGCTGCGCGGGTTGGGTACTGAAGAGATTGAAAGCATCATTGCCGAGCGCGGGTCAGTTGGCGTAACCTGCGAATTTTGCGGCGCAACCTATGACTTTGACCCGGTCGATGCGGCGCAAATTTTTACTGCAGTGGATCGCCAGCCGCCGCCCACTGGAACGGTTCAATAAATCAGAACGATGGCGGCTTACCGGGTTACCTGCACAAAAATTTCATTGGGCTTGACCATGCCCAACTCTGAGCGCGCTTTTTCTTCCACCATCTCCAGTCCCTCTTTGAGGTCCCTTACTTCAGCGGCCAATTGCGCATTGGCTTCTTGCGCCTTCAGGTTGCTGGCGTTTTGCTCGTCCAGCCGCTTCTGCATGTCCTGCACGCTTTGAACACTGCCCCGGCCCACCCACAGCTGCGCATGAAAGATGAGCAGCAGGGCAATCAAAATGGCTGGAACAATGCGGTTTGCCAAGATGCAGTTAATTAGCGGAGGTTATAAAAAGCAGCGCGGCCTGGGTAGCTGGCCACGTCGCCCAAGTCTTCCTCAATGCGCAGCAACTGGTTGTATTTTGCCGTGCGGTCAGAGCGGCTCAAGCTGCCAGTTTTAATTTGCCCTGCGTTGGTACCCACGGCAATGTCTGCAATGGTCGTGTCTTCAGTTTCGCCCGAGCGGTGCGAAATGACGGCGGTATAGCCAGCGCGCTTGGCCATTTCAATGGCGGCAAAGGTCTCTGTCAGTGTGCCAATCTGGTTGATTTTGATGAGGATCGAATTTGCAATGCGCTTGTCAATGCCTTCTTTCAAAATTTTGGTGTTGGTAACGAACAGATCGTCGCCCACCAGCTGTACTTTTTTACCCAGGCGTTCGGTCAAAATCTTCCAGCCGTCCCAATCGCCTTCGGCCATGCCGTCTTCAATGCTGATGATGGGGTACTTGTCGACCCACGTTGCCAAAATGTTTGTCCATTCAGTGGCATCCAGGCTCAGGCCTTCAGCGCCCAAAACGTACTTGCCGTCTTTGTAGAACTCAGACGCTGCGCAATCCAGGCCCAATGCAATTTGCTCGCCCGCTACAAACCCTGCTTTGTCAATGGCTTCCAGAATCATTTGAATCGCTGCTTCATGGTTGGCCACGTTCGGTGCAAAACCGCCTTCATCGCCGACCGCAATGCTCATGCCTTTGTCGTGAAGAATGGTTTTAAGTGCGTGAAACACCTCGGCGCCGTAGCGCACTGCTTCACGAAAGCTGGGCGCGCCGACAGGGATGATCATCAGCTCTTGCAGGTCAAGGTTGTTGTTAGCGTGCGCGCCGCCGTTGACCACATTCATCATGGGCACGGGCAACTGCATGCCGCCACTACCGCCGAAATAACGGTACAGCGGCAAGCCAGCTTCTTCGGCTGCAGCGCGTGCAACTGCCATGCTGACCGCCAGCGTGGCGTTGGCGCCCAGGCGAGATTTGTTGTCGGTGCCGTCCAGGTCAATCAGCGTGCGGTCTAAAAACGCCTGTTCGCTGGCGTCAAGACCCAGCACGGCTTCAGAGATTTCGGTGTTGATGTGCTGCACCGCTTTAAGAACACCCTTGCCACCATAGCGGGACTTGTCACCATCACGCAGCTCAATGGCTTCACGTGATCCGGTGGACGCGCCAGACGGCACCGCAGCGCGCCCCATCACTCCCGACTCCAGCAGTACGTCGCATTCAACCGTGGGGTTGCCCCGGCTGTCCAGGATTTCGCGGGCGACGATGTCAACAATTGCACTCATGTATGTTCTTTCAAAAACCGTCTAAAAAATAAAAATCAAACTTAAAACTTGAACTACAAGCCTTCAACTACGATCATCTTCATAATTGATGCGCCTTCTCTTGCTTTGATCGCTGCACTGTACTCAACCGAGTGGTAGTAATCCTTCGCTTTTTCAAGTGAGGGAAACTTTAGAACCACCACCCGTGTGGGCTGCCAGTCACCTTCCAGTGTTTCAACCGCTCCCCCGCGCACGCAAACTTCAGCACCGTGGGTTTGAATCGCTATTGTCGAGAGCTTTTTATAGCTCTCGTATTGTTCCGGGTTCGTAACTGTGACGTTGGCGATGATGTAGGCGGAAGGCATGGATCAAACTCCGAAATTATTTTCAAGAAAGCCGTTTTTCTTTGTCACGCGGTCAAGCTCAAGCAACGTTTCTAGCAGCGCTTTCATGTGCTTGAGCGGCACTGCGTTCGGACCGTCGCTCATGGCCTTGCTCGGGTCGGGGTGTGTTTCCATGAAGAGGCCTGCCACGCCAACTGCAACTGCTGCGCGTGCCAACACCGGCACCATCTCGCGCTGGCCGCCGCTGCTTATTCCGTTGCCGCCAGGCAGCTGCACAGAGTGCGTTGCGTCAAACACAACGGGCGCCATCGTTTCCCGCATGATGGCGAGGCTGCGCATGTCAGACACCAGGTTGTTGTAGCCAAAACTTGCACCACGCTCGCAGGCCATGAAGCGGTCTTGGCTCAGGCCGATGGCAATAGCTGCAGCGCGCGCTTTGTCGATAACATTTTTCATGTCGCCGGGTGCCAAGAACTGACCTTTTTTAATATTGACCGGTTTGCCCGATTGCGCCACGGCGGTGATGAAGTCGGTTTGGCGGCATAAAAAGGCGGGCGTTTGCAGCACGTCGACCACCGCAGCAACTTCTGCAATGTGCGCTTCAGAATGCACATCGGTCAGCACCGACACGCCCAGCTCACGTTTGACCTTGGCCAAAATTTCAAGGCCGGCCTGCATACCCGGGCCGCGGAACGTGGTGCCGCTTGAGCGGTTGGCCTTGTCATAACTTGACTTGAAAATGAACGGAATGCTTAAGGAGGCGGTGATTTCCTTGAGTGTGCCTGCGGTGTCCATTTGCAGCTGCTCTGACTCAATTACGCACGGCCCGGCGATTAGAAAAAATGGCTTGTCCAGGCCAATTTCAAAACCACATAAATGCATATCAGGCCACCACTTTCAGGGCTTTGCCCGCGGTTTGGTGGTCCAGCGCAGCCTTGATGTACGCGTTGAACAGCGGGTGCCCCGCCCACGGCGTGGATTTGAATTCAGGGTGAAACTGCACACCCACAAACCAGGGGTGCAGGCTTTGCGGCAGCTCGACAATTTCGGTGAGCTGTTCCCGCTGCGTGAGTGCGGAAATAACCAGACCCTTTTCACGGAGCTTATCGAGGTAATTCACATTGGCCTCATAGCGGTGGCGGTGGCGCTCAGTGACAACATCACCATAAATTGTGTGCGCCAGTGTGTCGCTTGAAACGTCCGAGCTTTGCGCGCCCAGGCGCATCGTGCCGCCCAGGTCAGACTTGGCGTTACGGGTTTTGATGGTGCCGTCCGCGTCTTTCCACTCAGTGATCAGCGCAATCACGGGGTGCGGCGTTTGGGGGTCAAACTCGGTGCTGTTAGCGCCTTTTAAGCCCGCCACATGGCGTGCAAATTCAATCGTGGCCACCTGCATGCCCAGACAAATTCCAAGATACGGTACCTTGTTTTCGCGCGCAAAACGCGCTGCGCAAATCTTGCCTTCTACCCCGCGTACGCCGAAACCGCCTGGCACCAAAATGCCGTCGAACTTGGCCAAGCGCGATACGTTTGTGTCGTTAATCGTTTCCGAATCGATGTACTCAATGACCACTTTTGCGTGGTTCTTCATGCCTGCGTGGCGCAGCGCTTCGTTTAATGATTTGTAGCTGTCAGACAGGTCAACGTATTTGCCGACCATCGCAATGTGAACTTCATTTTTCGGATGTGCGGTTTCATACACCAGATCGTCCCAGCGCTTTAGGTTTGCGGGCGGTGTGTTCAAGCGCAGCTTGTCGCAAATCAGCCCGTCCAGGCCTTGCTCGTGCAACATGCGCGGCACTTTGTAAATGGTGTCTACGTCCCACATCGAAATAACGCCCCATTCGGGTACGTTTGAAAAAAGCGAAATTTTTTCACGCTCTTCATGCGGAATCGGCCGGTCAGCGCGGCACAGCAGCACGTCGGCTTGGATGCCGATTTCACGCAACTGTTTAGCGGTGTGCTGGGTGGGTTTGGTTTTGAGTTCGCCTGCAGCGGCAATCCACGGCACGTAGCTCAGGTGAACAAAGGCGGAGTTGTTGGGGCCAAGGCGCAAGCTCATTTGCCGCACCGCTTCTAAAAATGGCAGCGATTCAATGTCGCCCACCGTACCGCCAATTTCTACAATCGCAACATCTACCGCTTCAGGCGTTTCAAACCCAGCGCCACGTTTTACAAAATCTTGAATCTCGTTGGTAACGTGGGGAATAACCTGAACGGTTTTGCCAAGGTAGTCGCCACGACGCTCCTTTTCGAGGACGCTTTTATAGATTTGGCCCGTGGTGAAGTTGTTGGCCTTTTTCATGCGCGTTTCAATAAAACGCTCATAGTGGCCCAGGTCAAGATCGGTTTCTGCGCCGTCGTCGGTCACAAAAACCTCGCCGTGCTGAAACGGCGACATGGTGCCGGGGTCTACATTCAAATAAGGGTCGAGCTTGATCAGGGTGACTTTGAGACCCCGCGACTCAAGCAGCGCTGCGAGGGAGGCTGAGGCGATTCCCTTGCCCAGGGAAGACACAACACCGCCGGTGACAAAGACAAATTTAGTCATTATTTAGTCATTTCTGGCACGAGCTTAGGCTCGCTTAGGTGGGAAATGTTGATTATAGGCGGTGACTCTTTTGGCCAATCCAAATTCGGCAAACTGATACATTGCGGGCATGAAGAATGAACTTGACTCAAGCCCTCTGCCAACCGATGCGTTGGAACTGCAAGGCAAACACATCGTGCTCGGCTTGTCGGGCGGTATTGCCTGCTACAAGGCTGCCGAGCTGTGTCGGGCTTTGATTAAAGCCGGTGCCACAGTGCAGGTTGTGATGACATCAAGCGCGGAGCAATTCATCACCCCGGTGACAATGCAGGCGCTCAGTGGCCGCCCGGTGTTTTCCAGCCAATGGGACAGCCGGGAGGCCGGTGATTTGGCCAACGGCATGGCGCACATCAATTTGTCGCGTGAAGCCGATGCGATTTTGATCGCGCCGTGCAGCGCTGACTTCATGGCCAAGCTGCTGCATGGCCGTGCCGACGATTTACTCAGCCTGATGTGCCTGGCCCGGCCAATCGACACCGTGCCTCTTTTGGTAGCGCCCGCCATGAACCGCGAGATGTACGCGCACCCCGCAACGCAAAGAAATTTGGTGCAGCTGCAAAACGATGGCGCGCATGTGCTGGGCGTTGGCAACGGCTTTCAAGCCTGCGGAGAAACTGGTGACGGTCGCATGCTGGAGCCCGCTGAATTACTGGAAGACCTGATTGCCTTTTTTGTGCCTAAATCGCTTGCGGGGCAAAGCCTTTTGATCACTGCCGGGCCAACTTATGAAGCGATAGATCCTGTGCGCGGCATCACCAATTTATCAAGCGGCAAGATGGGTTTTGCCATTGCCCGCGCCGCCATTGAGGCGGGCGCGCAAGTCACCTTGATCGCCGGGCCCGTCAGCTTGCCGACGCCACGTGGTGTGGAGCGCGTAGACGTGAAATCAGCATCAAATATGCTCGAAGCCGTAAATATAAGGGCGCAAGCAGCTACTATTTTTATAGCGTCTGCGGCTGTGGCTGATTGGCGGCCAGCAGCGTTTGCCAGCCGAAAAATCAAGAAAGACGGATCAGGCTCGCCGCCGCAGTTGGCCTTTACTGAGAACGAGGATGTTCTGGCAACCGTTGCGCAATCGAGTGCCGCAAAAAGCGGCAAGTTGTATTGCGTTGGTTTTGCAGCTGAAAGCCATGACCTGCTTGAGAACGCGCAAGCCAAACGTGTGCGTAAAAACGTACCGCTGCTGGTCGGCAATATTGGGCCCGACACGTTCGGTCAAGACCACAACTCATTGCTGTTGGTGGACGCCAATGGCGCGTATGAAATGGCGCGAGCTTCCAAACTTTCTTTGGCGCGCCAATTGGTGCGTGAAATTTCGCAGCGCATGTTGGCTCACACCATTTAATTAAACAGCTACATATGAAAATCGACGTAAAAATAATTGACCAGCGCCTGCAAGGCAACCTGCCCAATTACGCCACCGCCGGCAGTGCAGGGCTTGACTTGCGCGCTTGCATTGAAGCGCCTTTGACCCTTAGCGCCAATGACTGGCAACTGGTGCCGACGGGCATTGCGATTTACTTGCACAACCCGGGTTATGCTGCGCTCATACTGCCCCGCTCAGGCCTGGGTCACAAGCACGGCATCGTGTTGGGCAACCTAGTGGGTTTGATCGACAGCGACTACCAGGGCCAGCTCATGGTCAGCGCCTGGAACCGCAGTGACGTGCCTTTCACCATCGAGCCAATGGAGCGCATTGCGCAACTCATGATCGTGCCGGTGGTGCAGGCCGAGTTCAATGTGGTGCAAGAGTTTCCCGCGAGTGAGCGCGGGGAGGGCGGGTATGGGTCTACTGGGAAGTCTTGAGCCAGCGATATTAAACACCGCACGGCGACTGCGCCATGCGCTGCGGTTTTGGGGTGAAAACACACGCGGGGCGGAAAAATGGGTCAAGCTGTCGCTTGGCCATTTTTTAATTGATTTACGCACTGCTTCCGCGCGCCTTTCACCCCAAAGCCCGGTCGCATGGCGCAATCACCGCGCTCAGAAAGTGATGAATGCGGTTTGGTGTGGAAACATCCCTGAATCGTTCAAAATGGCACTTTTCGCATCAAATCGGCTTCTGGCGCAATAATTTAGCGCGTAAGCAGCTATCAATACTGTAGTAAGTAGTCGAACTTGAGTTGGTGTTCAAGCAGTCGCCGCCACTTTCGTCCGGCCGTGTAGGGTATTTCTTACCCGGTGTGTCTGTGCTGCCTCACTGTCTTCCGGGCGGGACATCCATGGCGCGCGCTGCGCTTCGGTTGCGTAATGAACAAGAAGCTTCAGGCGACCAGCGTTCCCAAAACAGCAGGTCGAGGGTCTCAAGCTTTTGAATCTAACGCACCAGACAAACAGGAGACTTTTATGCATTCCCCATCACGCTTCATTCCAGTGGTTTCTTCGGTTGCAGTTCTCGCCAGCCTCATGGCCTGCGCTCCAATGAATTCCCCGCCAGTTTCAAACTATCCAACGTCTACCAGCGTGCCAAACACCCAAGGTGCGTACGCGGAATACGGACGCGTCAACAACGTAGAAATTATCAGAACTCAAGAACCTGCAAGAAGCTCAGGCCTGGGTGCCGTGATTGGCGGTGTTGCTGGTGCAGTCGTTGGCAGCCAAATCGGCGACGGCAGCGGGCGTACCGCTGCCACGGTGATCGGTGCGGTTGGCGGTGCGGTTGCAGGCAATGCAATTGAAAGAAGCCGTACCGCAAACGCCGCTGCTGGTGAAAGCTATCGTGTGTCCGTTCAACTTGACAACGGCTCGCTGCGCGCTTACGACGTGGCGTCTTATGGTGACTTGCGAATTGGTGACCGGGTGCGCGTTGAAAACGGTCAGGTCTATCGGTTGCGGTAACGCGCGATATTGGTAACGCCGCGCATTCTTCAGCGCTGTATCTTTCAGTGCAGCGTTGAGCCGGGTGGATGTATTGGCTCAAGCCTGAAAAAACCGGTACCCAGGGTTCCTTCACCAATTTCCGCCTCATTGGCTTCCCGAACCGATTCCACCGTCAGGCTCAGCCGCAGTGCAATTCCGGCCAATGGGTGGTTGCCGTCAAGCACCACGTGCTCAGGGTAGATTTCAGTGACGGTATAAATTTTATCTTTCGGCGCTTCACCGTTGGTTCCGGCTGGCATTGCTGCCCCGTCCAAGGTCATGCCTTCTTCAAGCTCCGCAGGGAAAAGCACAAGCGGTTCCAGAAAAACCAGCTGTTCGTCGTAGTCGCCGAATGCCTCTTCGGGCTCCAAATGCAAGTCGAGCTTTTCGCCTGGCTCGTGGCCTTGCAATACGGTTTCAATGCTGGCTAACAGGTCGTTGCCGCCCAGCAAAAACTCAATTGGCTCGTCCAGTTCGTCGAGCACCTCGCCCAGCGTGTCTTTTAGCGTCCAGCTCAAGGCTACAACGCATTGTGGTGTGATTTTCATCGCACAATTGTCCCATGGAACCTCATATTGCTTTGCCTTTACTCGCTGGCCTGACGCCTGCGCAATTCATGCGCCGCTACTGGCAGAAAAAGCCTCTTTTGGTACGCGCCGCAATTGCCAATTTCAAGCCGTTGCTGAGCCGCGCAGAGCTGTTCAAGCTTGCCACTACCGAGGACGTTGAGTCAAGGCTGATTGTGAAAAACGCGCAGAGTTGGCGCATGAAAAACGGCCCGTTTTCGGCGCGCGGTCTTCCTCCCGTCAGCAAACCTGGCTGGACGCTGCTGGTGCAGGGCGTTGATGGCCACGACGCTGCCATGCACCAGTTGCTGCAGCAATTTCGGTTTGTGCCTGATGCGCGGCTGGACGACGTGATGGTCTCTTTCGCTACGCCCGGGGGCGGTGTGGGCGCGCATTTTGACAGTTACGATGTGTTCTTACTGCAGGCCAGTGGCAGCAGGCGCTGGAAAATCAGCAAACAAAAAGACCTGGCGCTGCAGCCAGACAAGCCGTTAAAAATTTTGCAGAATTTCGAGCCTGAAGAAGAGTTTGTGCTGCAAGCGGGCGACATGCTGTACCTGCCGCCACGCTATGCCCACGATGGCGTGGCTGAGGCAGCGGTTGATGCCAAAGGCAAATCGGTAGACTGCATGACATATTCGATCGGCTTTAAATCGCCCGAGCGCCGGGAGCTTGCAGCCGAGCTTTTGCACCGCATGGCGGAATTCAACGAAGACGATCTGGAGGCCGATGTAACGGGCAACCGACAAAATCGCTACCGCGACCCGCAGCAAGTTGCCACTGCCACCCCCGCAATGCTTCCCGATGCGCTGACGCAATTTGCGCATGATGCGATTAACAGCGCGTTGCAAGACCCTTTGGCAATCGCCTGCGCACTGGGCGAGATCATGACCACGCCAAAGCCTGGTGCGTGGTTTGAAGACGCGATGGTTGATGCGCCCGTCACCCTCACAAGCAGCATCAAGTTAAACCCAAAAACCCGCATGATGTACGACGCTAACCACGTCTTTATCAACGGCGAAAGCTACCGCGCAAGGGGCAAAGACGCGGCTTTGATGCAGCGGCTTGCCAACCAGCGCAGCTTGGCGCCATCTGAACTTGCAAAAGCCAGCGCAGACGCGCTCCAGTTGCTGGGCGATTGGTGTGAAGCAGGCTGGATTATTTAACTAGAGGCTCAACATGACCATGCAATCGCCACCCGAGGGTTCTCAAGCGCTGCCGACCGAGCTGCGAGCGTTGCCGCATGGTCGCATTGAAGGTCCCAGCGAATTCGCGGCGGCGATTCGCCTTGCACTTGCCACAGCCGCCGCGCAGGGATGGCGCGAGATCATCATGAGCGACGCCAATTTTGAAGCCTGGCCATTGGGCGAGCGTGCTGTGGCGCAAGCGCTCAACGATTGGGCAAAAACTGGCCGAACTCTGACTATGCTGGCAAGGAACTATGACGAAGTCATACGCCGCCACGCGCGGTTCGCAGCGTGGCGGCGAACCTGGTCGCACATTGTGGTGTGCCGGGCAAATACCCTAATTGCCGAAGAGGATTTTCCGAGTGCTTTTTGGAGCCCGGTCTGGGTCTGTCAAAAACTCGATTTGACCCATTCAACCGCAATTGCGGGGACTGATGCCGCCCGACGTTTAGCAATAAAGGAGCGCCTCAACGAGTGTTTGCGGCGCTCTGCGCCTTCTTTTCCTGCAACTACGCTTGGCCTGTAACAACTGCGTAGGATAAAGTCCACTATGCGTTTGGTTACGCAACTTTTAGGCCGCTACCTAATCCGGGCTATAATTTGAGGCTGGACACAAGAGCTCGAGTCCTTTTGTCTGGTCAGAATTGCTGGTTTGACGCAAGTAAATCCAAATTTTGACAATTTCCGGAAATTGTTTTCTTTTTATTAAATCTTAAGGATAGTGACATGAATAAATCTCTCGTTTTGGCCGCTTTGGTTGCTGCAGTTGCTCTGGCCGCTTGCGGTGAGAAAAAAGTTGACGCACCTGCTCCAGCACCAGTAGCCGCACCAGCTCCAGCTGCTGTGGTTGCTCCAGTGGTTGACGCTGCTGCCGCCGCTGCATCAGGCGCTGCTGTTGTTGCCAACACCGCTGCTTCAGCTGCCACCGGCGCTGTTGACGCTGCCAAAGGCGCAATGGACGCTGCCAAAGACGCTGCTGGCGCTGCTAAAGACGCTGCCGGCGCTGCCGGCGATGCCGCCAAGAAAGCTGCTGACGCAGCCAAAGCTGCAATGCCAGCTGCTCCAGCCAAGCCATAAGCTTTGCTCAAGTTAAAAAGCCGCCGCAAGGCGGCTTTTTTTTGCCTGTGTTTTCGCCGTATTGCCCAGGCTCCTGGCAGGGTACTTTGCCCCTATGCTGAAAGCCAGTCGCACCCGTGCATCGCGTTTGCCACAACGATTTCGTTGTTGCCCCACGAAAGTGCTTTACGCAAACAATCCCTTGCCAAGTCTGGTGTGTTGTTTTGCAAGCTCAAATGGGCTGCTACTATTATTTTAAGAGCACTATGGCCAACTGCACGCGCAATATCCGCTGCATGTTCGTTAGACAAATGACCATATTGCCCACCAACTCTGTGCTTAAGAAAATCTGGATACTGTGAGCCAGCCAGCAAATCGGTGTCGTGGTTACATTCCAGCAACAATGCGGTGCAGGCTCCCAGGTGCTCTATGACATGGTCGGTAGCGTGCCCCAAGTCGGTCAATATGCCAATTTTGGCAGAGCCGTTGCTACAGGTAAGTTGTAGCGGTTCGCGTGCATCGTGTGGAACCGTAAACGGCGAGATGAGCATCCTGCCAATCTGAATTGACTCCCCATCTTTCGCAATACGCAGCATGCCACCAAAATCGGGTTTGCCGATAGCCGCGTAAGTGCCAGCACTCATCCATACCGGCAATTGGTAGCGCAATGCCAGTGCGGCGGCGCAGCCAATGTGGTCTCCGTGTTCATGGGTGATAAAAATAGCGTCGATCTGCTCTGGCTGCAGACCAGCAACAGCCAAACGCACCAACAGCTGCTTTAACCCAAAGCCGCAGTCAACCAAAAGTCTGGCTGGTTTTGCATCGCCCGAGTCAATGACCGTTGCATTGCCCGTGCTGCCGCTGCCAAGGCTCTTGAACCTCAGCACCGTGGGCTTATTTCAGGTCGTCAACGATGACTTGGACAATGCGCTGTGCATTGGCCGATGGCTCTGCAACACCCTGCGCATTCAGCACGGACACCGTGGTGGTTTCAGCCTGGCTCTTCAGCACGATGCGGTACTTCAGTGGCGCAACAGTCGGGCCACTGCCGCTGAACAACTTGGAGAAAAATCCAGGCTCTTTTTTGTCTGACGTACCTTCAACGTAGCGCACAAAGTACGTGCCTTGGGCTCGGTCGCGGTCTTCAACCGTGAAACCGGTGCGGTCAAGGCTCAGGCCCACACGGCGCCAAGCGCGTTCAAAGCCTTCGTCGATTTGGATGACTGGCGCACCAGCCACGTTGGCCAAGCGCGACGTAGGTTTGGCAGCACCCGCCACGACCAGTGCCCTTGATTGCTCTTGGGTAACGCCAAGCTTGACCATCAAGCGGCGTAAAAATTCGGCTTCGAGCTCATTGTCAGCCGGACGCGGTTGCCACACGGTACCGTCGGCATTGCTACTTTTGCCACCCGATAAATTCACCACCGTCTCTACCAAACCGCGGTGGCTGATGTAAATTTCAGTGCCGCCTGTGGCGTTGCGCTCCAGCCGGGTGCGAAACTTGTCCCGCTCGCCCGTTGAATACAGGTTTTCAAATATCTTGCCAATCGTCTCGCGAATAAAGTCTTGGGGCAACTTGGCACGATTTTCAGCGTAATCGGTTTCCATGATGCCGAGATTTTCCTGATCAAGTGCCAGCAAAAAACCGCTTTCAAGCCAAAAATCACGCAGCGGCCCCCACAATTTATCGGCTGGGCGGTTCACCACCAGCCAGCGCTGGTTGCCTGCCCGTTCAATGCGAACATCGCCCACGCTCAGCGCAGCAGTTGGCACGTCTTTGGCTCCTTTGCCAGCCTCAAACGCGCTGGCGCTGACGTCAGCACCGGGTACTACGTAACGGGTTTCGCGGCTGAGTTGGGTCAAGTCGGGCGGCACTTCGAGCGACGGGCCAGACTTGCCGCTGGTCTTGTAGTCAATTCTGTCGCCCTTGAGCATGTCGCTCATGGTCGAGCATCCGCACAGCATTGCAGCGCCAATAAAAATATATGCCGACGCCATGCGTGCGGGAGCGCGTGAAGGAAGACGTAGTTGCGGGAGATTCACGAAGGTGTCCTTAAAAATCAAATCAAACCGCATTGACGCAGGGCGCCTTCTACGGTGCTTTCATTGGCGGCTTCAAGCTGCGTCATGGGCAAGCGCAGCGTTGGGCCGCACAGGCCCATGCGTGCCATCGCCCACTTCACCGGAATCGGATTGGCTTCAACAAACAGGTGTTTGTGCAGTGGCAGCAGCGTTAGTTGCAGCTCCATCGCGAGCTTTGCGTTTCCAGCAACCGCCGCAACGCACAGCTCGTGCATTCGTCTGGGGGCAATGTTGGCCGTGACGCTCACGTTGCCCTGGCCACCACACAACATCAACGCCACTGCAGTGGCGTCGTCGCCTGAATAAACCGCAAAGCCCTTCGGAACTTCTTTGATCAGCCACTGTGCGCGTTCCAGGTTGCCAGTGGCCTCTTTGATGCCGACGATGCTTGGGATTTGCGCAAGGCGCAAAACGGTGGTGTGCAGCATATCGGCCACGGTGCGGCCAGGAACGTTGTACAAAATACAGGGCAAATCCGGCGTAGCTTCGGCAATTGCCTTGAAGTGTTGGTACTGGCCTTCTTGCGTTGGACGGTTGTAGTACGGCACGACCTGCAATTGGCAATCGGCCCCAACCTGCTTTGCAAATTTGGCCAGCTCAATGGCCTCTGCCGTGGAGTTCGCACCGCAGCCAGCCATGATGGGTACGCGCTTGGCGGCTTGCTCAACCGACACGCGAATGATCTCGCAGTGTTCCTCTACATTGACGGTGGGCGACTCGCCAGTGGTGCCAACAACACCGATGCAATCGGTGCCTTCGGCCACGTGCCAGTCCACCAGAGCGCGCAGGGTGGGGTAGTCCACGCTGCCGTCGGGGTGAAGGGGCGTTGCCAATGCAACAATGCTGCCGGTGATAGTGTTCATGTGTTCAATTTGCTTGCGAGCGCCTGCTGTTCGGCTAATCAGCCATTCTACTCAGTCGGGCGCTGGGTTTTAGCGCCAAATCACGCCAGCGGATAACGCTTTGGGGAGTCTGACGGGGGCAGCGCTGATTCCTCGCGAACCGCTGCAATACGTTGAATGAATTTGGCGTTTACGCCGCCAGCGTTTGCTGCAAAGCCATCTTCAAAGGCCACAACCCGCAAGCCTGTGCAAATGTCTAGCAACTCAGCGGTGCGCAACAAAAAATCTGGCCGGGAAGGTTTGCCGACGGTCTCATTGCCCGCCGAGAAGGTTTCATAAATCAAAACGCCGCCCGGCGCCAGGTTCGCCAGAAGGATTGGCATTAAAGGCCGCCACAGATAATTTGTGACCACCACGGCATCAAACTGCCTGCCTGCAAAAGGCCACGGGCCATTTTCAATGTCAGCGACCACCTTCTCGCAGAATTCAGCGTCAATCGCTATTGATTCAATAGCTGCTTGCGAGCTGTCTACTAGCGCTAGCGTGTGATTTTTATCATAAAACCACCGTACGTGACGGCCAGAGCCGCACGCTACGTCGAGTACACGGCCGGCGGGTTTTATCAGGTGCGACCAGCGCTTGACCCATTCTGACGGCGGCTGAATGCCGTGCAGGCCGAGATCTTTCAAGACGGCTTGACCTCGTCTTTGAGTGCGGCTAACGCCATGGCTTCGACTCGTGCGGGTGCCAGCAGCTTGAGCCAGCGACCCAGCTTGCCCTTGGCGGTCATGACGACTTCGCGTTTACGGCCGTCCATACCCTGCAAAATCAACCGGGCGCATTCTTCAACCGACATGGCGTTGTCTTCTTTCAAGCCGCTTGATCCGGCAGTTTGGCCTGCAGCGTTCAGGCCGTGGTGGCGGATTTGCGTTGCCACCACGCCCGGGTAAGCGGTGGTGACGCTGACGCCTGCGGTTTTCAACTCGGCGCGCAGCGCTTCAAAAAAGCCCGTCATGGCAAATTTGCTCGCACTGTAGGCGGTGCGCCCAGGTACGCCGAACAAGCCCGCAAGGCTGGACACCGCCACAATGCTGCCGCGACTTTGCTTTAAATACGGTAGGGCTGCATGGGTACACCATACGCTGCCCCACAAGTTAACGCGCATCAGTTGCTCGTACCATCGTAAATCATCGGCTTTTACTTCTTCAAACAGCGCCTGGGCGGAGATACCCGCGTTGTTGATGAGTGTGTCGATGCGACCAAAGCGTGCAGCGGCTTTCGCTATCAGCGCGCGGCAGTCGGGTTCAAGCGAAACATCACATTGCGTTACCTGGGTTTGCGCGCCGAACGCTGCGCACTGGCTGGCAACGCGCTCAAGCCGCGTCGTGTCTCGTGCAGCCAGAACCAATGCCACCTGCGCGCCGTAGCGCTTGGCAAGTTGGCGAGCCACTTCAGCTCCGATGCCGTCAGAGGCACCTGTAATTACTATTATTTTCATAGCTGCTCACGCCTGAATTTATTGGGCTATAGCCCTAAAATATCTAAAATTCAGATCAAAATGGCCTAAAAACACGCCCACAACTGGTCCGCCAGCGTGACCAGAAATTCTGGCCGGGCATACATTGCAAACACGCCCAAAAGCCCGGCGCTAATGGCAGCCCATATGCATGCAGTTTTAACGAATCGTTGCTGCATAACGTCAAGCCCCTACTGGCTGCGGGCTGCGCGGCGCTCTCACAATGGGTGCCTCTCGCACTGGCAGATTGATCAGCCCCGCAAACACACCAAGCGCAATCGTGATGTACCAAACGATGTCGTAGCTGCCGGTGCGATCGTACAAAACACCGCCCAGCCAAACGCCCATAAAAGAGCCGATCTGGTGGCTAAAAAACACAAACCCGCTGAGCATCGACAAATGCGCCACGCCAAATATTTGCGCCACTGCTGCGTTGGTGGGCGGTACGGTGGACAGCCACAAAAACCCCATCACACTGGCAAAAATATATACACTGGCCGGGCTGATGGGCATCACAATAAAAATGGTGATAACGACAGCGCGCGCAAAGTAAATGAACGCCAGAATGTTCTTTTTGGCCATGCGCTGGCCCAAAACGCCCGCCGTGTACGTACCAAACACATTAAACAAACCAATCAGCGCCAGCGCGTAGCCCGCCACTTGCGGCGACAGGCCTTTGTCTTTGAGGTAACTTGGCATGTGCACTCCAATAAAGACCACTTGAAAGCCGCACACAAAATAACCCGCCATCAGCAACTGAAAGCTCGGATACTTGAATGCTTCTTTCAGCGCTTCAAAAATAGTTTGCTCCCGCTTGACCACCTGGCCAGCGCCAAAACCGGTTTCGCGCAGGCCAATTGCCAGCGGCGCAATCAGCAGCACCGCACCGCCCAAAACCAGCAGCGCCTGCTGCCAGCCAATGCTGCTGATTAAAAAGCCCTCGATGGGCACCATTAAAAACTGCCCGAACGAGCCAGCGGCCGCCGCTACACCCATCGCCCAGGAGCGTTTGTCGGCAGATATGTTGCGGCCAATCACGCCGTAAATCACCGCGTACGTGGTGCCAGCCTGTGCTGCGCCAATCAGCACGCCCGCAGTGAGCGTGAACAAAAATCCGGTGGGCGACAACGCCATGCCAGCAAGCCCCAGTGCGTACAGCAAAGCGCCCACCACAATGACCCGGAAAGCGCCGAACTTATCTGCCAACATGCCCGCAAAAATACCGAACACACCCCACGACAAGTTTTGAATTGCAATGGCAAACGAAAAGGTTTCACGCGTCCAGCCCTGAGCTTGCGTGATCGGTTGCAGCCACAAACCAAAACCGTGCCGAATGCCCATAGACAGCGTGACAATGGCTGCGCCGCAGATTAAAACCTGGGCCATGGAAAGTGTTTTTGCGGGGCTGACAGCGGTGGGTTGCATCCGGCAACTGTACCGTTGAAACTTTCGGCGTGCTGCTACCCACCTTGCAGTCAGCCGGGTAAACTGTTGATTCATACAGTTGTACCAGCGCACCCGCATACAATTTAGTAAATTACTGATCTCCCATGGCCGCCAAACTACCTTCGTCAATTCCCGAGTATTCCGAAAGCTCAATCCGCGTGCTTAAGGGGTTGGAGCCTGTTAAGCAGCGGCCGGGCATGTACACCCGCACCGACAACCCGCTGCATATTATTCAAGAGGTGCTGGACAACTCAGCCGACGAAGCGCTGGCGGGGTATGGGAAAAAGCTCAAAGTGACGCTGCACACCGACGGCTCGGTCAGCGTGGACGACGATGGGCGCGGCATTCCGTACGGCCTGCACCCGGAAGAAAAAGCGCCCGTGGTCGAGCTGGTCTTTACCCGCTTGCATGCGGGCGGCAAGTTTGACAAAGGCAAGGGCGGTGCCTACAGCTTTTCGGGTGGCCTGCATGGCGTGGGCGTAAGCGTGACCAACGCGCTTTCCAAGCGGCTTGAAGTTACTTCTTACCGCGACGGCATGGCGGCGTCGCTGGTATTTTCGGGCGGCGACGTGATTGAGCCGCTGGCGGTGCGCAAGGCGGGCAGCGAAGACCGCAGGTCCGGCACCAGCGTGCGGGCCTGGCCAGATTCAAAGTATTTTGAGTCGTCGATTTTGCCTATCAACGAGTTAACGCACTTGCTGCGCAGCAAAGCGGTGCTTATGCCCGGTGTGAGCGTGACGCTGGTGACAGAAAAAACAAAAGAAGTTCAAACCTGGCTTTACAAAGGCGGCCTGCACGACTACTTGGCGCAAACGCTCAATGGTGATTTGGTCATACCGATGTTTGAAGGCAAGGGCTTTGCCGACGCGCAGCATGAAACCTTTGCTGAGGGCGAGGGCGCCGACTGGTGCGTTGCATTTACTGACGACGGCCAGCCGGTGCGTGAGAGTTACGTGAATTTGATTCCGACCAGCGCTGGCGGCACGCATGAAAGCGGGCTGCGCGATGGGCTGTTCACAGCGGTTAAAAGCTTTATCGAGCTGCACAGCCTGCTGCCAAAAGGCGTGAAGCTGCTGCCCGAAGACGTGTTTGCGCGCGCCAGTTATGTATTGAGCGCCAAGGTGCTTGACCCACAATTTCAAGGGCAAATCAAAGAGCGCCTGAATTCACGCGATGCGGTGCGGCTGGTGTCGAGCTACGTGCGACCTGCGCTAGAGCTGTGGCTGAACCAGCACGTTGACTACGGCAAAAAACTCGCTGAGTTGGCCATTCGCGCAGCGCAGACCCGCCAAAAAGCCGGGCAAAAAGTTGAAAAACGCAAGGGCTCTGGCGTTGCCGTGCTGCCCGGCAAGCTCACCGACTGCGAGTCTAAGGACTTGGCACACAACGAAGTGTTTTTGGTTGAAGGCGACTCGGCCGGTGGTAGCGCCAAAATGGGCCGCGACAAAGAAAGCCAAGCGATTTTGCCGCTGCGTGGCAAGGTGCTGAACACCTGGGAAGTCGAGCGCGACCGATTGTTTGCCAACACTGAAATTCACGACATTGCAGTGGCCATTGGCGTTGACCCGCACGGCCAGAATGACACGCCCGACCTGAGTGGCTTGCGCTACGGCAAGGTGTGTATTTTGAGCGACGCTGACGTTGATGGCTCACACATTCAGGTGCTGCTGCTGACGCTGTTTTTCAGGCATTTCCCCAAGCTGATTGATGCCGGCCATGTGTATGTGGCACGGCCACCGCTGTTCCGGGTGGACGCGCCTGCGCGCGGCAAAAAACCAGCGTCAAAAGCCTATGCACTCGACGACGGCGAGCTGACGGCCATTTTGGACAAGCTGCGCAAAGAAGGCGTGCGTGAAGG